>JAUSMA010000056.1 GCA_030645475.1 Nitrospirota bacterium | reverse complement strand
TGACGCCGCTGGAGTTCGAACGACGGGTCAGTGACTCTTACCTGGTGTCCGCAAAATCCTGGGCAGCTCACCTTTCTTATCCTTGACACTCGCGGCTTCTTGCCTCACCAACATGTCAAGTCATGCTTGACAGCGATTGCGGGGGCGAGCAGGATAGATGTGTGATCGAAAGCTTCAAGCACAAAGGGCTGGCCCGATTTTTTGAAGACGATGATCGTCGAAAGGTGCCGGCCTCGCAAGCCGAGAAGATTGCCCGTATCTTGGCTCGGTTGAATGAGGCGATGACCGTGCAAGACATGGGGCTGCCAGGGTATCGACTCCACCCCTTAAAGGGAGAGCTGGCTGGTTTCTGGGCCGTGAGCGTATCGGGCAACTGGCGGATCGTGTTTCGATTCGAAAACGGCAGCGCCTACGATGTCGATCTGATTGACTATCACTGAGGAGATCCACGATGCGTATGAAGAACCCTCCCCATCCAGGCTTGTCGGTGCGCCATGATTGCCTTGAGCCACTGGGGCTCTCCATTACGGATGGGGCGAAGGCATTGGGTGTGACGCGGCAGGCCATGAATAATCTGGTCAGCGGCAAGGCCGGGATTTCTGCGGAGATGGCGATCCGGCTGGAAAAGGCGTTCGGGGGCGGCGCCGAAACCTGGCTGCGAATGCAGGCAGCCTATGATCTGGCACAAGTGGAAAAACGCGTCGGAAAGATCAAGGTTCGGCGCGTCAAAGAGGCCGTAGCGCCGGTATGATTGTGTGACAGCAATGCGCCGGATTGCCACACACTGGGGAATTCAGACTGTTCACATTTTTCTGTCCCATCTGAAGTGCTAGGATGTTGCTATGTTGATTGCCACTGGAAAGGTCATTGCTGGGACGCTCAAGGTTGATGAGGATAGCCTCCCGGAAGGAGCGACTGTGACTGTGTTGGTGTTGGAAGGAGATGAGACCTTCGAACTATCATCCGAGAAAGAGGCAGTACTACTTGCTGCGATTGGGGAGGCTGACCGGGGAGAGACAACGAGTGCGGCTGACCTCATGAAGCAGATTCGTCGGAAGTTGAGCCACACCAATGGGCAAGGCTTTCTCTGGCGATCATAATTCGTCAGGTTGTGAGCCAGCGATAGAGCATCAGTAGCATGAGCGCCCCGATGATTGCGGAGACAAACGCGACGATATCGGAATCCCCGGTGAGACCCACTTGGCCTCCAAGACCGCCGCCGATCACGCCGCCTCCGATCCCGATCACCGTCGTCCCGATCAACTGACCCGGATCCTTTCCGGGCATCAGCACTTTGGCGATGACGCCCACGACGAGCGCAAACACCAGAAATTCGAGGGTAGTAATAAGCGACGTCCAATCCATGAAACCTCCGACGATGTGATTTTGGTGAACGCCGTACTATACAGGTTTCTTGCCCCAGGGCAGCAAGCTTTGGGGGGAGTAAAAGGGGCAGGCTACTTATTCTTGCGATGTGACAGCTGCTTCGCGGACAAGTTGCCGGGCACGTTTGCCATGTTCCGAATCGAGAGAGCGGGGGGCGACCGTCTTCGGCCTGGATCGATCATCCGCTGTTTGATCATGAACTGGTCACGTTGCGGACCTGCGTGAATCGGCAGCAGCCATTTGGAAGGGAAGAGCGGCAAGCAAAGAGTGCGGCGAGGGGAAGGGGTCGGAATCGAGGATGCGGCAGCGGGGAAGGCCGAGGAAGCTGGTAGAAGAGTAGCCTGGGTACATTCAAGATCCTAACGCAACAGGTGATGAACGGCCTGGGCTGGGCTGTCCCAGTTCAGAATTTTCCGCGGCCGATTATTGAGTAGCGTCTGCACACGCGTAATTTCCCGTCGTGACACGCGATTGAACCGGGTGCCTGCGGGAAAGAACTGCCGCAAGAGCCCGTTGGTGTTCTCGTTGGTGCCCCGTTCCCAGGGACAGTGGGGATGCGCAAAGTAGACGGGCATCTTCGTCTGGATTGTGAAGCGCCGGTGGTCGCGCATCTCCTGCCCCTGGTCATACGTGAGGGACCGGCGGAGTTGGGGCGGCAGTGTCCGGACAGCCCGGACAAAGGCCTGCCGTACCGCGGTCGCATGCTTGGCCTTCAGCGGGACCAGCAGGGTAAACTGCGTCGTGCGTTCGACGAGAGTCCCTAGCGCCGAGGCATTGGCATGGCCGACGAGCAAGTCGCCTTCCCAATGGCCCGGCACGGTACGCGCGGCCACTTCGGCTGGTCGGTCATCAATGCTGACCATCTCCTGGACGGCGCGCGACGAGAGCCGGGGCTTGCGGGGCCGCCGAAAGCGGTGGGGCCGCCGGAGGTGCCGGGTGAGGGTGCGCTTGAAGGCGTCAGGGGGTCACCCCTAGAGATAGGCATAGATAGCTTCATGCGAAATCTGCATCGCGGGGTCTCGAGGATACTGCTGGCGCAAGCTGTGGGCAATCTGTTCCGGCGACCAGCGTTGCGCCAGCCGGGCCAAGACCGCCCGACGGAGGCGGAGGTCAGCCGCGAGCTTACGGGGTTTCCGTGGCTGATGGGCCCACCGAGTCGCCCGTTGATGGGCTGGCACAGCGCGATAGGTCGCTGGGCTGGTGCGGTGCCGAGCGAGTTCACGTGACAGCGTGCTGGGGGCGCGCTGCAGGGCTTGAGCCGTCGCTCGTAAACGATACCCCGCGGCTAACATACGACTGAGTTCTTCACGCTCCATGAGGGTCAAACGGTGATAGTGTCCCATATACAACCCCTGTATCCTGGAATCTCCAGGATACAGGGGTTGCACTAGGACCTTGAACCCACCGAGGCTACGTATTCTTGCCTCGCTACTTCTGATTTGCGCATCGTACTGCACCATGCCTTGAGTCCCACTCGGACAAGTTGCTGGGCACGCCTACGATGTTTTGAATCGAGGGAACGGTGGGGCCGGCTTCCATAAAGACGGCGACTACAGGGCCTTCCTCGACTTGCTCGCCCCGGCAATATCCAAATTCCCCATCAACCTGTTTGGCGTCTGCCTCATGCCGAATCATTTTCACCTGGTT
>JAUSMA010000055.1 GCA_030645475.1 Nitrospirota bacterium | reverse complement strand
CACCCGGCGACGGTGGCGAGGGTCGAACGCCTGCTCAACCGTAGACCTAGAAAATCACTCGGATTTAAAACGCCCAACGAGGTCTTTCAGGCTCTGGTCAGACGCGGCTGAATGTTATGCACTGGGGAGTTGAATCTGCGGAAGATAAAGAAGAATCGCACCTTCCAGATCCCTCTGCGACGCGGCGGCTTGCTATGGTCACAGGATTGATATTATTGGTCTATACACTTGCAGGTGGGCATCTAAACGGTAAAGTCCAAACGGCGTTGATAGATTTTGGCTCTTTCGATCGCCCTTGGGTGTTATTGGTTATCCTGGCTCTGGCATCGGCCTATGCAGGTTTTCGCTATTGGTTTTATGCCATAAGGCTTCCGCTTACTCGGACGAAGATTCGGCAGTATCTCATGAGCCCTGAGAGCATCCTTGCCTTTGTTGGAAAGAAGCATGATTACCGCGTCTCGATTGAAGCAGGTACTCACACAGGTTATCTGACGCTTCATTCATTCCTTACATCAAAAAGCCCAGCAGGTTTTGATCCGTTTGAATTGGTGGTCGGTGCTGGTCAATCTACAAGCCCAAACAGTGAGATTGCGTGGGATCAAGTACGGGCTTTGATCGCTCGGCAATTTGATTCCTATTTCCCAGGGATCAAGTTTGAGGAAGTTCGCTTATGGAACAAAGACGCAGAACTTGGAACGGCGTGGGCATCGGTCGGCAAAGTGAATTCTTCAACAAGATGGTACATATTGTTAGAGGATACTGATTTGCACTTGCCTCTCTACGTGAATGGTTTCGCACTCGCGTTACTTGTCGTCTTTCAATTCATCAAATAGAACAACAGAGATGGGCAGATTATTTACTCGGAAGGCCTCGCTCCGCGAGTCGGCTCCCCCTGTGATGATCGATGTGTTCCTGCCGCCTTCGGCCATGCCTTCTACCGGTTCTCCGCTCAGCCTGAGACCTCAGCAGTTCCAGCCAATCCCGCCCGGATGGGCTCGTTGACAGTATGATATGCAGGCGATTTTCTGGTAGCGCTTTACGGCAGACATGGCCCTCGACGAGCTTTCAACCGTAGTAATTCGCTCAGCCCCATCCTCGTCTCGCCTTCGCGCACTGCTTTTCCCTCCGAAATGCAAACATTCCTATAATTCGTCCGTTGACACGCTCCTTCTCAAGGGCTAGCCTGCCTTTCGTCGACTCTTGCCGTGCGGTGAAACGTGAACAATCCATTTTTAGTGACCATTCCCCTTTTGCGAACATAGGGATAGAGTGGCCCACTCCCTTGAATTCGTGGTGGCGAAACATATCAAGCCAATTGAGACGCCCACTTAACGCTAAGGGGGCAGCATAGGAGAGACGATGCTAACCTTTTCAGCCGAACTCGTTGTTCTCGTGCTAGGGACACTCGCAGCAATTTCCGGGCTGTCAAGCACACCTGATGCGCTCAAGAAGCATAGGATTTATAAATTCTTTTTCTTCATGGGCATACTAGCCCAAGTCTTGAGCCATTTCTTTCAATACACGTTTGCTGTCAATAATCGACTGGATGGACAAAAGGAAGTTGAACGGGCGACGGCCATTGCTCTTTATGCCTATACAAAAAACGATCTCCCGCTACTGAAAGCAACTTCTAGAGAAGACTGGCTCATTGGGTATCGACTTTTTAAGAATAAAGAGTTGGAGGAAGCCAGGCTTTATTTCAATAAAGCTATTCGTGCTGAAAGGTCTATTGCCCCAAGTCACTATGTGCTTGGATATATGAGTAGCCATAGTGCTGACGGGGAACTTGACAGATCAAAGAATTGGAAGGAAGCGTTCGGACATCTTAATGATGCTCTTACCTATGATCCAAATTACACACCTGCGTACTATGTGAGAGCCAAGCTAAACGCAAATACCACTCCTGTGAAAATGCAGGAGGTTTTAAATGATCTCGGAAAGGCCGTTCTCGCGGTCAAGTATGGAACCGTTCCATGCGCCGATATAAATGAGGATGAAGAGGTGGATAAGGCATGGAAACAAGTTAAGAACACATCTGAATTCGTAAACCTCCGTGAGGAGTGTGCGAGGATTAACCCTAGACCTTAGAGGACACAACAGAGCGGAGAGGGATGAGAAAAGTTGTCAGTCTATTTAACCGGAAGGCTTCCCCCTGCCAGTCGGCTACCTCCGTGATGATCGATGTGTTCCTGCCGTTATCGGCCACGCCTTCGTTCGGTTTTCCGTCCAGTCTGATGCCGCCATGGTTCCGCCCAATCCTGCCAGGATGGGTTCGTTGACAGGTTAATGTGCGAGCGATAGCCTACGGCTCTTTTCTTTAATACTCGGAGGCTGCCATGGCCACTGTTTCAGAGATTGCGCCGGATCTGTTCCGCATTTCGACTCTCGTGCCGGATTTCAATTTGCAGTTCAATCAATTCCTGGTGCGCGATGCCGAACCGTTGCTGTTCCACACGGGGCCGCGCGGGATGTTTGCTGCGGTGCGTGATGCCGTGGCGACGGTGCTGGATCCCCGGACGGTGAGATGGATCGGGTTCAGCCATGTGGAAGCCGACGAGTGTGGGTCGTTGCCGGAGTGGCAAGCTCTGGCCCCGCAGTCTACGGCTGTCTGCAGTCTGGTGGGGAAGCTGGTGAGCGTCGATGATTGCATGGCGACGCGGCCTGCCTTGGGGATGCAGGAGGGGGAGGTGTTGACCACCGGCAAGTACCGCTTCCGGTTTCTCCATACGCCGCATGTGCCCCATTGCTGGGAGGCGGGCCTGTTGTTCGAGGAGACGCAGCGGACGCTCTTGTGTTCGGATCTCTTTCACCAGGCCGGCGATGTCGAGGCATCCACGCAGGCTGATGTGATAGGCCGCTGCCGGCAGGTGCTGGTCGAGTATCAGCAGGGCCCCTTGGCCAACTATATGCCTTATTCCACGCTCACGGATCCAACACTTCAGCGCCTGGCGGCTCTGCAGCCGAAAACCCTGGCGACGATGCATGGCTCGGCCTTCGTCGGCGACGGCGCTCGCGCGCTCCGCGACCTGGCGGTCGTGCTCAAGGAAGTGCTGGGCCAGAAATCGTAGGATCTGTTGGCTCGGCTCGCTTGCGCTCGGCTTTGCGCGGCTAACGTTCTGCTTCCAGGCGCGTTCTCGTCCATGATGGGTTTCGACGGCAGTCCAATACGGCTTGCACGCGCACGAGGTCTCCGTCCATGTTGTAGTAGATGGCGAAGGGGAAGCGTTTGGATAGGCAACGGTGGTAGGTAAACACGAGAGGATGAATCCCTGCGTAGATCAGCAAGGAGTCAATGTCGGCAAAGAGGCAGTCGAGGAAATATCCGCCGAGGCCTGGTTCTCTTGCTTCGTAGAATTGAAAACCGTGAATGAGATCGTCCTGGGCTCTATCCAGGATCTGGATTTTCACGACAGCCGTTTGCGAATGTCGGCTTTGGCTGTTTCCCAATCGGAGAACGTGGATTGTCCCTGAGCGGTACGCTGGCGACGTTCTTCAAGGACATCCTTGTGCCAGGCAGGCGACTCAATGGCGTCCGGAGTCTTGCTGAGGTCCTCCCAGAGGGATTCCATCACTGCAAGCTTTTCCAGGAGCGTCATGTCTTTGAGGGGAAGGTGAATAGACATGGGCAAAGTATACTCCAAGCCAGAAAAGATTCAAATCCCTTGAGCCGTTGCGTGATTGCTCCTGGGAGTAAGAAAATGGATAGCAACTGAATCGGATTGCCTTCGCCTTGCCAGTCAGCTACTTCGGCGATGATGGGTGCCTTTCTTGCGGGAGATGTCTCCATCGAGTTTGCCGATGAGCGAGGCATGACATTCTGGCGAGAGAGATACAGCTCCGTGACCGCATGGTCTGTTCCGCCACAATCCCGTTTCACGAAAGCGTTGCTCACATGGTCAATTCGATGAGTGCGTGAGGGTCTGCCGTGATTCCCAGTGACAAGAGCGGGTATGGTCTCAAGCGAGGCGAAGGTCATACGATCGACTTTCGCGGGACGAAGATGACGGTGAAAGTCCCTGGCGCGCAGTTGGATGAATCCTACTCGCTGATTGAAATGGTCCATCCGCCGAACGTCGGCCCCGCATCGCACATCCACCCGACCGGCGCTGAAGCGTTCTATGTGCTGGACGGCGCCTACACGATTCATAGCGGCGATGAAGTCTATCGGGCGGCTCCCGGCGACTTTGTCTACATTCCGAAAGGGGTCCCGCATCTGTATCAGTCCGGCGCGAGCGGCGGGACGGTGCTGGTGCTGTCGCCTGCAGGACTCGAACGGTATTTCACCGAAGTCTCGGACTTGCTCCGGGTCGGCACGATCACCTGGGACCTGGAGCAAGCGATCGCGAAGCAGTACGGCCAGGAATTCCTCGATAGACTCAAGCACTGGGGACAGTGATCTGCCTCTATGATCGTCCCTCGACGGCAGGGAGAACTCGATGGCTCAACGATATAGCGAACTCTCCGACGCCCATATCCAATTCATTGCCAAGCAGAAGATATTTTTTGTCGGGACCGCCACGGCGGACAGTCGCATCAATCTCTCTCCCAAGGGCATGGATTCCCTGCTGGTACTCGGCAACAGGCGAATCGTCTGGCTCAACGTCACCGGGAGCGGCAATGAAACGTCGGCCCATGTTCAACAGCAGCCGCGCATGACGGTGATGTTCTGTGCCTTTGACGGTCCGCCTCTCATCCTGCGGCTCTATGGCACCGCGAGAGTCGTTCATCCGCGCGATCCCGAGTGGCGCGAGCTCTTTTCCTTGTTTCCTCCGTTCCCCGGCGCGAGGCAGATTTTCGACGTGACGATCGACCTCGTGCAAACGTCTTGCGGGATGGCGGTTCCCTATTTGTCCTACACCGGCGACCGGGAGTTGCTGAACGAATGGGCCGAGAAGAAAGGCGAGGAGGGGTTGAAGCAGTATCGGGAGGAGAAGAACCAGGTCAGTCTCGACGGCATTCCGACACACATCGTGACCAAGAGCGGCGAAGAATAACGGGATCAGGACCCTTCTTGCTCTCTCCAGTCGCAATGGTGCCTGGACCCACTTCGCTTCCATATGAGCTACGGCTCCTGTTCCTGCTACGCGCTACATTCGCGCCTGGCTGGTCTGAGTCCGCTGCGTTCGGGTTTCCCGCCTGTCTCGATTCCAATATGCATCCTTCGGTTGACGATTGACTGGAATGGCGGAGAATGGGGTTTCGTGTTGGGTGCGAGCGCGTGCGCTCATGCCAGAGAGTTGGGAGGGAACTCCATGCCGGTCGGTCCATCGATCATTGGTGCGATCACATTTACGGGGATTAAACTCGCTGGGTATGGGTATGCCGGAGCCCGTCTCAATGACGTGTACCGGAATATCGGCACCGTGGCTCCCTGGAAATTCGGCGCGGTCCGGACTGCCCTCGGTCTTGTCGTCGGAATGGCCTTTGCGGCTTCCATGGCCTATTCGGGCATCACGCATTCCATGTTGCTCTGGTATCTGCTGCTGGTTCCGATCCGCTTTCTTGAATGGCTTGGCACGATCTGGTTGTTCTACGAACGAAAGGCGGTGCTCCCCGATTGGCGGCGGCTATCGAAGTACTCGCTAGTGGGGTCTGGCTGGTCCTATGTGCTCGATATTCCCGCAGCCCTGTCCATGATTGTCGTTCCTGGCGGAATGTGGATTTGTTGAAGGAATCGTGGTCGGATTCGGAGCATGGACCTTCCGACGAACCACCTCAATCTCGTGGTGGTTAGACAACTCTGCGCAAGTGCGCCTTTCTGCGAACCATCGTTTGCTGCTCGGCCTTCAGCCAGTACTCAAGATCGTGACCATTCTGATAGCCACCGTCACAGTACAGTTGATAGGCAAGAGACCGGATCTCATCTTCCATCGATTCAGGGGCAGTGGATGGCGCTCCCGTTATTTTTCGCTGCTTTGCCATGATGCCTCCTTCTTTTTGCATAAATTTGAGTAAATAGTGGTATTCAAACTATAGCACCTGCTTGCATGGTCGCAAGTCGATGGGCTTTGGGGGCGATGTCAGTTAAAGTTCTAGGTTCGAAGTTTCTGTGACCTCGAACCGTCGTTCGTCAGACCTGCCCCACTTTTTCCGCAAGTCTCGCGTGTCTCGCACGAAGAAGGACCTCCGGCTCCTGTTCCTGCCATACGCCATACGCTCTTCGGAGGCTCTGCCGTCTACCCCCTCCGCTGCTTCTGTTGCGACTGTTGCCCTGGGCTCGTATGATAGGGGGCATGGCTACGGCACCTGTCACGCGCATCACGTCGAAGACGCCCACACCCTACGAGCTGACCTCGATTCATCGCGATACCCACGATACAAAGACGTTTTGCTTTGCCTTGCCTGACGACGCCACGTTGGACCTGTTGCCTGGCGACCACCTCTACGTCCATACGACAATCGACGGGAAACCGGTGAAGCGGCCCTATACGCCATCGTCGATGCCCGGCGCCACGGGGTACTTCGATCTGACGGTGAAGCGGTACGAGACCGGCTTGGTGTCGAAGTATCTTCATGACCGGGAGGTCGGGGAGAGGGTGCTGATGAGCGGGCCGAATCCTGGCGGCCATTGGGTGGACGGCATGGCAAAGAAGGTGGGGTTTGTGGCCGGAGGCTCAGGCATCACCCCGATGATTGCCATCATCCGATGGATTCTCGCCAGGAGTCTCCCTGTCGAATTATTTCTGGTCTATGCCAACAAGGCCGAGGCCGACATTATCTTCAAAGAGGAATGGGACGAGGATGTGCGCGAGCATGCGACGTTCCATTGCTATCATGTCTTAAATGAGCCGCCTGCAGGCTGGTCGCAAGGCCGGGGCCGTATTACCGAGGTTGTGCTGCGTGCGCAGCTGCCGCCGCCTGGCCCTGACACCGTGATCTTTCTCTGCGGTCCCCCGCCGATGGTCGATGCGGTGGAAACGACGCTCAACGCGATCGGCCATGCCGAGCAGGCGATCATTTTCCCGTAGCTCTCTCCGCCGATAGCGTGGACGTTTCACATAGAAAGACCTCATGGAGAGTCGCCTCTTCACAGAGGTCTTTGCAGACAGACTCTCGGCTGATTTACTCTGTCTTGGCTTTGAGTTCTTTCGCCTCGCCTTTGATGCGCTCTCCGGCTGCTTTGGTTTTCCCCTTCGCCCGTTCCATCGCACCCTTCACTTTGTTGCCTTTAGCCTCTTCAGTCAGGGCTTTCACTTCTCCTTTGGCCTTCTCAACGTTTGCGTTCGCTTTGCCCTTCATGTCTTCGACCGCGGCTTTCATCTCATTGGCGTGAGCCACACCTTGAATGCCTACGCACACAAACAGAAACGCCATGGCGATGATCGTGAATGCACGCACGGGAACCTCCCTGTTAAGAGTGTGACGCATTGTCGTCTCGGGTGGTGCGGTGCACCACCATCGGTTGACCATCACAGTGTGCATGATGAGACCGGACAAAGTCTGGTCAATATGGCTTAGTGGTGAAGCCTGCCATAGCGAGGCTGTGGGCTCTAGGATGTTGGAAAACCCGGACACTTTTCTGCCTGGTGCCAGATTGCGGTGTCGGGAACGATTATCCCTTCGTCCCGGTATGAGGAGTCTGCCAGGATTCTCTTCAATTTTCAGGAAACGTTTTTGACGATGTCTTGTCTTACTGCACAGACGGTGCAGCAGAAGTTCAGAAGCCGGAAATTCATAAACCGGAAAAAGCCGAGAAGCCATAGAAGGTTGAGAAGGCTGAAAAGCTGCAGAGGTCAGAACGGTCTCCCGTGTCCAATTTTTCTATCATGCCCGTGCCTGCCACAGCGTCTCTTTTACCAGCTTGATGCCAAGCCTCTGTGTGGAATTGCGTGGTTGCCCCTGCCGCGTGAGAGTCTCTCTTGTTTCATTCATGCCACGAGCGGTCACACAGGTATCTACTTTTGGTCACAGTGGAGTGATGCTAGACCGAGTGAGAGCGCGGCAGAGTTGAATGAAATTACAGGATGCCAGACATTTTCGATCCCCGCGGCCTTCGGTACTATTCTTGCTGATGCAGGCCTGACGTTCGACTCAGGGGCAGGAACGCGAGTTGATGAGAGCGCCCCTGTTCTGGGTACATGTTCGAGAGGTTTCACAATTAAGGAGGCGTGGTCGATGAAGGTGTGGAGATTGGGACTGGGAATCTGTGGGTTGCTCTGGGCGATCAGTAGCGTCGGCCAGGTTTGGGCGGAGGAGGCTGTTGCGCCGGCTTCATCGGCTCAAGGGGATGCGGCGATTCAGCGGCTCTTTCCTCAGAGTTGGCCGATCTCGGTGCGGGGCTGGGTCGATGGAGGTTATACGTTCAACGGTTCGAGCCCGACGTCGCATTTCAACGGGCCCTACAACGCGGTGGATCGCGATAGGCCGCAACTGAACCAGTTGTATCTCGTGGTGGAGAAGACGTTGCGCGGCACGAGCGGCATCGATGTGGGGGGCCGGGTCGACGCGATGTATGGGTATGATTACTTCCTGACTCAGAGCAACGGGATCGAACGGAATCAGTCCGGTTCCCCCAAGTGGAATCACGAACAGCATGGAGTCGCGCTTCCGCAGATGTATGCCGAGGCGGGGAATCAGACATTTTCGGTGAAGGCGGGACATTTCTATACGATTGTCGGGTACGAAGGGGTGCCGGCGCCCGCGAATTTCTTTTATTCGAAATCGTACTCGTATCAATTTGCCGGTCCGTTCACCCATTGGGCGGCCTGGCCACGTGGAATGTGACCCCGCAGTTCACGCTGCAGGGGGGCCTCGTGAACGGCTGGGACTCGTTCGATCGTCGAAGCGACAAGCCTGCCTATGTCATGAAGGCCAGCTACACCACGAGTGATAAGTTTTTGTCGGCCTCGTTGGCCATGATTACGGGCGAAGAGCCGACGGCTGTTGCAGCGAAGACCGAGCAGCGGACTCGTTATAGCGCCATCGTTTCCGTCCATCCCACCGACGATTTGGAATATGTATTTCACCATCATTATGCCTATCAGGAAGATGGAAAAGTCGGTGGAGGCACTGCGCGTTGGTATGGCATCGATCAGTACCTCTATTATCGGCTCCATCAAAAAGTAAAGGCCGGTCTCCGGTTCGAGTGGTTCCGGGATGAAGCCGGGACGAGAGTCGGGGGCTCCCCAGACCGGGGAAACCCCAATCTCGCCCCGTTCGCCGGCAGTTTCTATTCCCTCACCGGCGGGGTGAACTACTACGCTCATTCGAATATCACCATTCGTCCTGAAATCCGGTACGACTGGTTTACGGGTGGGCGGAATCCGTACAACGACGGACACAACGACAATCAGCTCCTTGTGGCGATCAATGCCACTCTCCAGTTTTAGGGTGAGATCCTTCTCCTAGGCGAGACCGGTTCGCTCATCGATTGCCGATGAGCGAGCCGGTGTATCTCTCAACGTGCCCCGCTCTCGTCCGCGGCATTGCGCTGATGTCTCTGTCTCGTTAGAATCCTTTCATGCCGATCTTTTGTCAGGAACCACTCAAGCCTATGAAGTATGCCGTGGGATCGAAGGTGAATCGCCAACCAATTGAGATGAGCGCTTCTCTTTCGTTGTCGGTCTGGTTGGCCGTTGCTCTGCTGGTGGTTCCTTGTGGTGCACAGGCGCCGCCTCAAACGCCGACTCCGCCTGCGGTTCAGAATCAAGCAGGGCAGGCGCCACAAATTGCCCCACCATCGGCCGCGCCGAGCGGTGGAGTGTCGACTGCAGGACCCACGGCCCTGCCGGCTTCCGGGGTCGGTTCCTCGGCGAGTTCAAGTCTTGGGAAGAGGTTTGGCTCAGCCGGACAAGGACTCCCGGGGATGCCTGGTGGCCCGTCGATGAAGGGATCGATGGGATCCCAAGATCCCTCCGGCAAGTATATGACCCCTCCGACTATCCAACCGTTGTTATGCGATCCGGCCGTCAATATCCCCTGCTAACGGCAGGATGCTGAACACGTCCGCCAGCGTCGTTCTCGGTTCACCGAAATCCTCAACGGGGACCCGGTCGCCTCACCACTCGGCGGCGCGTACAAACGTGGTGCTCCTTATTCGTCGCACCGTACGCCCCAGAGGGTACGCCTCCGGTTTCGGCTCGCCTGCGGCCTCCCTGGACGAACGTTTTGAGCGTCTTGCAGGAGAGTGCTTCGGTTGCGCCGCACGTGTGGACTATTGAGGCTCTCGCGTGAACAAAAAACGGGGATATTCTGATCTCGCTCCCAAGCATGCTCGGTTGACGGCCAAAGTCAGAATCGGCTAGGCTGGCCTCCGTCTTGACGAGTCGCTACCGCGCACTGGCATGACATGACGCTGATGAAGGGAGTTCGCGTGCACTACGGTCGCCTGGTCCTCATCCTCATGTTCTCCGTCCTGCTTTCATTTTTCGCCTGGACGGCCAAGGCGGCAGAGCCCACGTTCGATCAGACGGCCCGCTACATCCTGGAAATCGTCAAGGCATTTCGTACGGCCTATGTCCTGGAAGTGGTTGAGCATCTCCGGGACAGTGGGGTGGCGCCGAAGGAAGATTGGCAAAAAGATGCGCATTACATCCCGCTTCCGGCTCAATTCGTGAAAGCTGCGGCCGATCAAGTGACCGGTTTCGAGATGGGGTTGATCGGCCTCACGCCTCTCAATCCTGAGAATCGCCCCAAAACCCTCGCCGAAAGCGATGCGCTGGTGCAGTTGGAGAAAAATCGCGATGTGGGTGTGCTCACGTTCGTGGACGGCGACCAATTCAAAGCCATCTCGGCGGATCTCGCGTTCGTCCAGTCCTGTGTGGATTGCCACAACAATCATCCCAGCGCGCCGCGTCGGAACTTTCGCCGGTGGGATGTGATGGGCGGTGTCATCGTTCGGCTCAAGCGCGATGCGTCGCCGGAAGGACTCCCGTTGGGACCGGAACCGTCCAAGCGGCAGATGGCCCCAATCGAGCGGCTGACTCCCAATTCGGCGGTTCCTCCACCCTGGGTGCGCTAACGATCCTGCTCTATTGTGTCCCATCATGACTGTGATGCCATGACATCGCCCGTGCTCATCCTTCCCGGTTTTGGTAATTCGATGCCGCACCATTGGCAATCGCTGTGGGAGTTGCGTCATCCCGATTGGCAGCGCGTGGAACTAGGCGACTGGGACCAGCCGGCCTGTGACGATTGGGTCCGTGCGTTGGATGTGGC
This sequence comes from Nitrospirota bacterium, assembly GCA_030645475.1. Lineage (NCBI taxonomy): Bacteria > Pseudomonadati > Nitrospirota > Nitrospirota bacterium. Next base: position 31,152 of record JAUSMA010000055.1, on the reverse strand, counting down.
CGTGGCGGCCTGTCTCTCTCCGCCCCTGCTCGTGGCCCATAGCCTCGCCTGTCTTCTGGTGGCGCATTGGGCCCATCGTTCGGCATTGGCCTTGAAGGGCGCGTTTCTCGTGGCGGTGCCCGATCCGCAGAGCGAATGTTTCCCCGCTACGGCGCATGGGTTTGCGCCGGTGCCGATGGGCCCATTTGCATTTCGCAGTCTCGTGGTCGCCAGTACCAATGACCCGTTCGGCTCGGTGGTCCATGCCGAACATTGTGCGAATGCCTGGGGGAGCCGTTTCGTCGATATCGGCCAGGCGGGACACATCAATGCCGACAGCGGGCACGGTGAATGGGATGAGGGGTATGCGCTACTACAGCAATTTATCGTCTAGCAGAATGCTGAAACAGTCCGCCAGCGTCGTTCTCGGCTCATCGAAATCCTCAACGTACCCCCAAGGGTACGCCTCCGGTTTCGACTCGCCTGCGGCCTTGCCGGACGAACTGTTTGAGCATTCTTCTGGAATGGTTTTCTGCTGTGCTATAGGTGCGGCCGCTCGAAGTCTTCGCGTGCAACATTGTTCTTCCTTGGTCTATTAACTGATGCAACTTCGTATCGATCACGCCCAACCGAATGATGCACCGGTCATTGCACAGATGGTCGGGGAGTTGCTTCATGAGATCATGGCCTCGATTGGCACCAAGGCGTTTAGTGTTGATCGGGAGGTGACGGAAGCGCGGGCTCGATCCTGGATCGAAGATGGCACGTACATCGTGTTGGTGGCCCGCGACGCGGCGCAGCCGGAGCCGCTCGGCTTTTTGGCGCTCTACGAATGTTATGCCCTCTATGCGGAAGGTTCTTTTGGAACGATCCCTGAACTATTTGTCCGTCCCGCCTATCGGTCGAGCGGAGTCGGTGCGACCTTGATCTCGGAGGCTCAGGGTGTGGGGCAGGCAAGAGGATGGAGCAGAATCGAAGTGACCACGCCACCGCTTCCTCAATTCGACAGGACTCTGGCGTTCTATCAGCAGCAGGGGTTCAGTATTTCTGGCGGCCGAAAACTGAAGATCGATCTCTAGCCGGCGGCTAGAGGAAGTGCGTGTGGTAGTCCTGCGTCGCCAGCGTCTGCGTCTCTAGATCCCACTCGATTGTGAATATGGCCGATCGTGCCGACGATAACGACAGGAGTCGTCGGCCGTCCTTCGTCACGACCGTCTCGGCTTGGCGGAAATCGAGGGTCTTGTCTGGTCCGGTCCTGTTGCAGACGATGAGCGGGAGCCCTGTGTCGCCGGTACATCGTTCCCATTCGCCGTTCGGGCCATGATGGCCCGGGGCCCAGGCGGCTGACGAAATCAGCAACTGGGCTCCTTGAGCCTGTAGGGTTCGAGCGATCACCGAAGTGTATGCATCCGCGCAGATCATCATGCCGATTCTGTTGAACGGAGCGACGGGAAGGGCGATAGCTTCTGTGCCGGGTGTCGACCAAGCTTCAGATCCCACCCGCAAGGTATGAATTTTTCGATGTGCGCCGAGGATGGTCCCATCCGCGGCAATGACGAAGAGGCTGTTGTAGAGTTTGCCGGACTTCCGGTCCTGTTCGGGGCAGGAGAGGAACAGGGTCACGCGCAGTTGGGCCGCGAGCCGGGACATGTGCGTCATCCACGAGTCGGGCTGCGGCAGAATCCATTCCGTTCCGATGCTGTCGGCGAAGGTATAGCCCGTGACAATGAGTTCGGGTGTGATGATCCAGGTTGCGCCGAGTCGTGCGGCCGCGGTCACCGCCGTTTCGACGAGCCGCCGGTTCCGTGCGAGGTCGCCCGGGATCGGCGCGAGATGGAGCAGCGCGATGCGTAATGTGTTTATCGGCATGGTCTTCGACTCATCGGTTGGCGCGTATGCTTCGAACGTACCACAGGCGAAGGCAGGCCTGATACCAGAAATCGGCAATGGCATCGTCTTGACAGGGTGTCGGGATCGAGGAAGAATGCGCGGGTTGTTGTGGCGAAGGATACAGGCGGGAGTTGGTTTCTGAACCGGGTGGCAGTCACCGTGGAACGTAGTGCATGTTAAGGTGTGTATGAAACCAGTTGTCCAGCTCGAACGAACCGGTTGCGGCATTGCGAGCGTGGCAGCGCTGGCGGGCATCAATTACGATCAGGCGAAGCGGATGGCGAATCGGCTCGGCATCGTTGCCGACGATCCGGCATTATGGTCCGAGACGGACCATGTCCGTCGGCTGCTCAAGGAATATGGTTTCCGATTGGCTCGAACAGAGGCGCGCTTTACCTCATGGGAGGCCTTGCCGGATCTGGCGTTGCTGGCCATTAAATGGCACGAAGACCGGGGCCGTGCGTTCTGGCATTGGGTGGTGTTTTGGCGTGGGCCTGGCGGGCCGGTCGTACTCGATTCGAATCGTGCACTTCGGCACCACGCGCGGACCGATTTCGGTCGCATGAAGCCGAAATGGTCTATGACTATCATCTCGACATAGAAGGCGGTTGGAGGTTGAAGCCGAATCCACGCCGATGACCAAGCTAGCTCCTGCAATTTTGGATGAGAAGACCCGCTGCGGCTGGGTCGGGATCAAGCCCCATTTCATCACCTATCATGACCGTGAGTGGGGGGTGCCGATTCACGATGACCGGAAGCATTTCGAGATGTTGCTGCTAGAGGGAGCTCAGGCGGGCCTCACGTGGGAAACGATCTTGCTACGGCGAGAGGGCTATCGTCGAGCCTTTGCAGCGTTCGATCCGAAAAAGGTGGCGCGATTCACGGCGACAAAGCAGGCCGAGTTGTTGACGAATCCCGGCATCATTCGCAACCGGCTCAAAGTCGACTCGGCTGTGACCAATGCGCAAGCCTTTCTGGAAGTGCAGAAGGAGTTCGGTTCGTTTGATGCCTACGTCTGGTCGTTTGTCGGCGGGGAGCCGATCGTCAATCGTTGGAAGCGAATGTCAGACGTTCCGGCGACAAATGTGGTGAGCGACACATTGTCGAAAGATCTCAAGACGCGAGGCTTTCGCTTCGTCGGCAGCACGATCATCTATGCCTACCTGCAAGCGGCGGGTCTTGTGGATGACCACACGGCCGATTGCTTCATCCGTTCTCGTCGCTAGCGGTCTTCGTCTGCAGTAAAGAAGGAGTCCTGGCTATGAAGACCCTGTCGGTGCGTTGCTGCATTGCAGGTGGCGGCCCGGCGGGAATGATGCTGGGTCTGCTCTTGGCCCGTGCAGGCGTCGAGGTGGCGGTCTTAGAGAAACATGCCGACTTTCTTCGCGATTTCAGGGGCGACACGATTCATCCCTCGACGCTTGAGGTGCTGTATGAATTGGGCCTGTTGGATCGATTCCTCGTCTTGCCCCATCAGAAAGTTTCGCGGATTAATGGACAGTTCGGCGACCTGGCGCTGACCGTTGCGGACTTTTCGACTCTCCCGACACAGTGCCGATTCGTGGCGTTCACCCCGCAGTGGGACTTTCTGGATTTTCTCGCGAAGGAGGGCGCTCGATATCCATGCTTTCAATTGCTGATGCAGGCCGACGTCACGGGCCTGATCGAAGAGGCTGGCTCTGTGGTGGGGATTCGGGCGAACCTGCCGGATGGTCCGCTTGAGGTGCGGGCGAGTCTGGTGGTGGGAGCGGACGGGCGGCACTCGACCGTGCGATCCCACGCGGGCTTGTCGGTGGAAGAATTCGGCGCACCCATGGACGTCCTGTGGTTCCGTCTGTCCAGGCGGCCAAGCGATCCGGTAGACCCGGTTGGCCGGTTCGAGGCTGGTCGAATTTTTATTATGCTGAATCGCGGCGACTATTGGCAATGTGGCTTCGTGATTGCCAAAGGGTCGTTGGAGCAGATCCGGGCGAAAGGGCTACCGGCATTTCGTGATGCGGTTGCACAGCTCGCGCCGTTCATGGCCGACGGTGTCGGCGAACTCCACGATTGGGAGCCGATCAAGCTCTTGACGGTTCAAGTTGACCGACTGCGCCAGTGGTATCGCCCAGGCCTTCTCTGCATTGGCGATGCGGCTCATGCCATGTCTCCGGTCGGTGGGGTTGGCATCAATCTCGCCATTCAGGATGCGGTTGCGACGGCGAATCTGCTGGCTGCACCCCTCCGTGCGGGACAATTAACCACTCAGGATCTTCAGCTGGTTCAGCAGCGGCGTGAGTGGCCGACCAACATGACTCAGCGAGTGCAGCTCGCGATTCAGAATCGCGTCATCAGGCCGGTCCTCAGCGGATCGGGCAAACGTATGCCGCCCTTCGCGGTCCGGCTGCTGGCACGGTTTCCATCCCTCCGCCGGATTCCCGCCCGGATGATCGGACTCGGATTTCGGCCGGAGCATGTGCAGACATCCGCCGTAGAGACTCTGCAGGCTGGAGGCTGACTAGAAGGGGGGAAAACGGCGTGAGGAATGGAGAATTTCCCGCGCGGCATTTGCGCCGGCTGCGCCCATGACTCCTCCGCCAGGATGGGCGGCTGCGCCGCAGAGATAGAGGCCGTTGATGGGGGTATGGTAGTCGGCGAATCCCGGCACAGGCCGGCAGGCAAAGAGCTGGTTCAGGGTCATCGCACCCTGGAAAATATTACCGCTTGTCAGATTGAACGTCCGTTCGAGATCGAGCGGTGTCAGGACTTGCCGGGCGATCACGGCACGCTGAAAGTTCGGCGCATATTCGTTCAAGAGGGCGAAGCAACGGTCGGCAAAACTCTCCCGTAGATCGTCCCAGGTGACACCACGCAGCTTGTAGGGGGCATACTGCACGAAGATCGACATGAGGTGTCGGCTTGGCGGGGCCACCGTGGGATCCACGACCGAGGGGATCGTACATTCCAGAATGGGCCGTTGGGAGGGCTGTCCATATTTGGCATCGTCGAACGCCCGTTCGATGTAGTCCATGTCCGGGCTGATGTGGATAGTCCCGCGATGGTGCGGGCCTGGCTCCAGACCGGGGCAGGCGAGAAAGTCAGGCAGTTCACTCAGTGCGACGTTGATCTTCAGCGAGGCGCTGTCATAGCTGATGCGGCTGATTGCGTCTGAAAATTCCTGTGGAAGCTGCTTTGCATCCAGCAGGCGGGTGAAGGTGACCTGCGCATCCGCATTGCTGGCGACGACCGGTGCATAACATTCTTCTCCGTTGGCCAAGGCCACTCCACGAACGGTGCCGTCATTCACGAGAATTCTTGCCACCTCTGCCTCGCAACGGATCTCGACCGTGAGGTCGCGGGCGGCGGCTGCCAATGATTGGGTGATCCCGCCCATGCCTCCCTGCACATAGCCCCAGACGCCGCGTTTCCCGTTTGTCTCTCCCATTACATGGTGGAAGAGGACGTAGGCGGTTCCCGGAGTTGAAGGGGAGGCCATCGCCCCGATCACGGCATCGGTGGCGAGGGTGGCCTTGAGTGCATCCGATTCGAACCAGCGATCGAGAATTTGCCGCGCCGGGGCAGTGAGGATCTCAAAGGCCTCACTCATGGCAGGCCCCATGGCCTGGAACGGTTTTCCTGCTTGATAGAGAGTCCAGAGGTCCTGCAGGCCAAGTTTCGCCAGATTCGGAGGTCGCATGGTCAGCAGCGGTTCGAGGACCATCGCCATCCGTTCGAGCATGGTTTCATAGGCTGGGTAGGCGTTCGCGTCCTTGAGACTGAATTTGGCAATCTGCCGATGGTTCAGCGAAGGATCGGGACCGAGCAAGAGATGCCTGCCATCGGGCAAAGGTGTGAACGAGGAGGGATTGCGTTCAAGAATCTTCAGTCCGTAGGACTCGAGGCCAAGATCCTGGATGATCTCTTTCCGGAAGAGGCTGTTCACATAGGCGGCGGTGGAGACCTTGAAGCCGGGGAAGGTTTCTTCCGTGACGCAGGCGCCACCGACAATGTAGCGGCGTTCCAGCACCAGGACTTTCCATCCAGCCTTGGCCAGGTAGCAAGCCGTCACGAGTCCATTGTGACCGGCACCGATGATAATCGCGTCGTAGCTCTTATCTCTCATGCCTGTTCCTGCAGGACGCTGAAAACGTCCACCAGCATCGTTCTCGGCTCATCGAAATCCTCAACGTACCCTTGGGGTACGCCTCCGGTTTCGACTCGCCTGCGGCCTTGCTGGATCGCCCTTTTGAGCGTCCTGTACAAGGTTTCTCTGTATCTGCAGCCTGCAGTGTAGCGCACTAAGTTGTGAACATGAAGTGGGTCCGGCTCTCCATAGCGGCCGTGGTTTCTCTGGTTCATTTGGTTGGTCTGGTTCAACCAGATAAACGAGATAGACCAAACAAACCAGATTAACCAGTCGGTTCTTGCGTCCTTTTCAGGATTCCTCCGTCTGTAGAAGTGAGGGGAGGCATGGTGCCTTCCCGTTCACTCGAAAGGAGAACCCCATGAGACCTCACCTGTCTCTCGATGTGCGCAACGTGCCTGCTTCGGTTGAGTTCTATCGGAAGGTTTTCGGTGTGGCGCCGCAGAAACAGACGACGGACTATGCCAAGTTCGATCTGAGGGAGCCGGCCCTGAATTTCTCGCTGGTGTCATCTCCAGAGAAGGTCAGTAGGGTGAACCATCTTGGCATCGAAGTCGAATCGGTTGATGAGATCGCGATGTGGAAACAACGGCTGCAAGAACAGGGCATTTTGGGAAAGGTTGAAGAGGGCATCGCCTGTTGCTTCGCGCGGCAGGACAAACTCTGGTTTACGGACCCAGACGGCAACGTGTGGGAGGTCTTCACCGTACTTGAGCAGTTAGAGGTGACAGGGCCACTGAAAAATACCGGCTGTTGTGTGCCGAAGAGCAACGGAGCGGCCAGGTCTGCTGCTTGCACGGCTTCATAAGGGGAGTTACCGTATAAACAGACACCGGAGGGTGATGAGCATGATGCCGGACAGTCAGCATATCTGGGGCGAGGTCCAACGCGGGCTGCACGGTTTCATTCGGAAACGTGTGACCGATGAGGCGGCAGTCGAAGATCTTTCGCAGGAGGTCTTCATCCGGATGCAGCGAGGGCTTGGGGGGCTCAAGGATCACAGTCGTCTGCTGCCGTGGATCTATCGGATTGCGCGGCATGCGATCATTGATTATTACCGTGTGCAAGACAAGCAACCTGAGCGGCCGGTCGGCCTCGCGAGCGACCTTGAGACGTTGTATCCTGTGTCCCTGTCTGTGAGATCGTCTGAGGATTCCGGTCAACTCCGCAGGGAGTTGGCCGGCTGTCTCCGTCCTATGATCGAGCGGTTGTCGGAGGACTATCGGCAGGCGGTTACCTTGGTTGAGGTGGAGGGCCTTACCCAGCAGGCTGCAGCAACGCGCTTAGGTCTTTCGTTGTCTGGAATGAAGTCACGTGTGCAGCGAGGGCGGAAATTGCTCAAACAGATGCTGGATGACTGTTGTTTGATCCATTTGGATTGCCGCCGCGAGGTAATTGACTATGAGGTGCGCGGTGCCGGCGGTGATCCTTGTGGTGGATCGACGGACTAGGGGGCGGCGCTGGAGCGTCATATTTGAGAGGGCTACATGGGCGGATTCTCGTCAGTGTACGGGGGGAAATCTGCGTGGGGAAATAATCAAACTGTAGGGGCACCACACTATTGTATGCGGTGCCCCCACGAGTCGCTTAGGAATCGATCCTATTTCCCTGTTGTCAACTTTGCGATGAACATCTCCTGAACGGCTTTGAGATGTGCCTGGATGCCGCTCGTACTCTCATCGGCCGCATCGATTTGCACATCTTTCTTGAGTTGGACCAACACGTCGCCGTCCTTTGGCGGGGTTCCCTTCTTGCCGAGCATGCCGCCACCGATCCCGCCGCTGATGCCGAATCCTGTGCCTTCTGATGTTCGAATCGCCCAATGGGTCTCGCCCTCCCCGATAATGGTATTACCACGTGCGAGATAGCTCCCCATCATAGGGCGGTCCGTCAGAGACAGGGCTCCCATCTCGTATTTCAGGGTTTTGCCTTTTGGCCAGTCTTTCCCCGGAAAGGTTCCGCTGTCTTCCCACGTCCGGACGGGGCTCACGACATAGTAGACCTTGAGGAGAGAGGCGTTGAGGTCCTTGGCGAGTTGCTGTTCTTGTGCGGGCACCGTGAGTGTTCCGCGAGTGCCGCCTTTTGCGGCCACTTCACCGGTCTTGGCCAGGTTACCTGCCAGACGGGCGGCTGAAAATGCTTCCAGCCTCGATCCTGCGCCAGTAGCAGGAAGATAGAACCCTGTGGCCGCGGGCGAGAAGACGGTCGCTTTGCTCCAGGTACCTTCGGCGCCGAGGGTTTCGACGATTAAATCGCCGAGACCTCCGTGGGAGCCTTCGAGCTTGAACGTGATGGCTTGCGGCGCAGCCGAGGCTTGGGCATCGCCGGTCAATTGTTGGTACTTGGGCTGCGCCTTGAGCGCATCGGGAGTGATGATCTCATACCCTGCAGCCTTGAGATCGGTTACCAGCTTTGCGTAGAGATCGTCCGTCATCTTCTGCAGGGCGTCCTGCTCGACATTGTCGACGGTCGTGATAGAGGCAGGCTTATCGCCTCCCCGCTTTTGTTTCGTTTCGTGGAAGACCCTCGTCTGGAATTCTACGCCGAAACTGGCGATAGCCAGGCGCTTGTTCGGCAATTTGCTCACGTTGGTCGCATCGACATATTGCTCAATCTGAGATGCGGCAGGGGTCTGTAGGTTATACACGCCCTTGTCTGCACAGCCAGCTAGGAGCATCAATGCCGGCATAAACGCCCACCGTGCGATATGGGGAGTAGCTTTCACGAAGTCCTCCAAATTTAATTTTTGAGATGCCGCTACATAGGTAATCTCGCGCCGGTCTTTCGTACCGTACTTGGCGGAAAAACGTCAACTAAAATGACATGCAAATTGTCCCCTAATTCCCCCTACAGAGGTAGGGCTTTCCAGTTTGGAATAGTGCGGTCGGCGTGATCGGGGGATAGCTATTTGTCGTTGGTTCAACCTAGAGATTGCCGAACAGTAACATGGCCCGGTGGGGGATTCCTCTCAGAGCCACGATCCCTGTTTAGGTCGAAAGTTGCCCAGCAACTCGGCAGATTAATCCTGTACAGCATCTGAACTGCTCTCAGAAAGTCAGTTGGTCATGAGAATTCACTGCAGACGGCACAGGGCATGTGAGGCACATCCTTTGCGATATCGGCTAAGCACCACGGGATGATGACGCAGATCGCTCGTGGGAGACATTCGAGCGCGCAATCTATCCGCAGGGCGTACGAGGCGACGGCACGTGCGCGCTCTTCTCTCATGCTCGTAACGAATCCCAAGGAGGATCGATGATCCCAGTACTCGCCCCGTTGCCGCAGGAGGTCGCAGTTGTTCTGGTCCTCTTCCAGGAATTTCTTGCGGCTCATGCCGACCCTGACGGCGGCCCATTATTGTACGATCTCTATGCCGATGAAGCTCCCATCGCGCTCGAAGGACGCGTACTCAGAAAAGGTGAAACGGACGTAGAGGCTTTTGCGCAGGCACATCGTCGCGCGTGCATGCAGGGTATCGGGACGCTGCCGGTATTCGATCAGGTCGACCTGCTTGCAGAGAACGTGGAAGAAGACAAGAGTGCGGTGGTGGGGTGGTTCAGAACCATGGAGTTGGGCGACGGCCAATCTGCGATCGTGGGGTTGGGGATTCGTCGCGATGGTGGGCAGTGGCGCGTAGGGTGGTGCACCATCGCGTCCGACGTGCAGAATTGGTCCTACAATCAGGGGCTCGTACAGACGCTCGCAGAATATCCCTGGATGCTCTCCGATCAGCCAGTTCTCCCACGGAGCTCCCTGGATGCTTCGTACTGTCGCCTGTTTCGGCAGTCGGGTGTGCATCTGAGCTTTCTGCCCGAGTCGCGCTTTAGCTGCCACATGAGCGGTGGCTGTTGTAAGTTCGACTACCACATCGCGTTAGCTCCTGCCGCGCAAGTCCTGATCGACGCGATCCCGTGGGAGGATATCAAGCCGGCTCTCAAGGGCACCAAGTTGGAGGTTCGTGCGGACGGTCAGTTGCAGCTAAAAGATAATCACGAGACGTGCCGATTCATGGATGAACAGCGCCAATGTTTAATCCATGAGACGCTTGGTCACCAGCCCTTCGGACCCTGTGGCGTGTTTCCCTTTGCCTTTGCGGAGACGCCTGAAGGCGTCTCCGTCAGTACGAGTCTGGTGTGCGGCAGCGTCCGGAATCGTCTGGGGCCCTTGTTGGCAGAGCGTCAGTTCGATGTGCGCGAGCGCCTGTTTCTTGCTCCGGTGCGGAAGCCGAACGGTTTTCGCCTCGCGCCTGGCCTGGAGATCCCCTGGGAGTCCTTCCGTCAGATTGAGACCGTGTTGCTCGATTTGCTTGAAAAGCCCCAAGTGCCGCTTCGCCAGCGTCTCTATGCGGGCAATCGGTTGCTGCATGCGCTACGCAGGAATGAGCCGATCGATGTGGGTGTGTGGCTGGAGGAGCCACCGGGGATATTGCCGGCTGAATATCGCGAAACGTTGCGAACCTACCTTGCCAGAATTTTTGCCTGGGACCGGCAAGGCTTCACCCGTCTGCCGAAAGGCATGTCGCTCGATCTCCATCCTGATCGCGTGCGGGATGAACTTGTGGTGGTCGACATACTCAGAAACCTTCAGTTCTCCAAGACCTATTCCTATCCCTATGACCTCACCACCTCCCACAATCTGTCGATTCTGCTGTATGTCCTGACCGGCATCATGCAGTCGTCCATCGACGGACCTCTGCCTGACGAACTGTGGCGAGAACTTGCCGCATTGGGCGGGCATGGTTTACTGGCGTCGTTGCTGCCAGAGTCAGCGCCTCAGGAGCTCAAAGAATTTCTGGGGTCGAGCGAGTTCGGTCAGTGGGCGTTGTGGTACTGATCTGTATCCCTGTGCGCCCGTGAACAGGGCCTATAGGGTGGTGATGCTTAGTGGCCGGGGTTTTCCGACGAGCTGATGAAGGCCTTGCGATAGCCGGTGACTTTCTCTAAGTAGTGGCGGGTCTCTTCGTAGGGCAGCTTTTTGCGCAACTGGTCATAGACGCCGGATGGCTGGAGGCTGTTGATTTGGTTGACGGCTTCAGTCCGGTTTCGCGAAAACGTGCGGAAGACGTTGCTCGGCCCAGTATTGTAGGCTGCAATCACACAGTATTCCCGTGAGACATTGTGCGTCACACTCTCCAGTTGGTTGAACATCAAGACATTTAAATAGGCGCTCCCTAGCTCGACGTTGTTGGCGGGATCGAACAGGTATTCCCGCGAAGGCGAGACGTCCTTGCCTTTGGCCTTCCGGTAGGCTTCTCGTCCGCCGCTGGTGGGGACCAGTTGCATGAGTCCGTAGGCCGGGGCTGAGCTGACGGCATAGGGGTTGAAGTTGCTCTCGGTGCGGATGACGGCGAAGACCAGGCTCGGGCTGATGCGGTATTGTTCGGCGAATTGGTGTACCAGCGCTCGGTACTTGTCCGCCTGCTTCACGGCGAGATTGGACACCATAGGGATCTTGACGTAGTGGGCGGTTTTCTTGGTTCCCTCCTGGTCGATCACCCGCGTCGCAGATTTCTTTTCAAGAAGGTAGGAGGCAAAGGGCTCGGCCTCTGCCGGCGTGCGCACCGGTTTACGTTGCTGATCGAGAACAAGGCCGTACAAGTAGGGCATTTTGTCGCCGGTGAGGACGATTTCTTTGTCGGAAAATAAATCGACTGCGCGGGGATCTTCCGGCGTCAGGATCGTTGTGACCAGGGCATTCTTGAGACTGCGTTGGGGATCCTGCTCGTCCAGCGTCTCGACCAGGATCTCGCCCGCGTCAAAGTCGACGATCGCCCGGCTTTTGTAGTTCTGCGTGTACTTCACATATTTCTTCTGTTCGGGGAGTTTGACCTCCTCTTTTCCCCAGGTCTTTCCGACGTTCACCCCGAGGGCGGTGAGAATGGCTTCAAAGTCTTTCTGTGCGGCGCGCAGATCTCGGAGCAGCGCTTCAGGATCGCGCGCGTATTGGTCGAGACGTTGCCTGGCGATCTGTGCCGGGTCTTTTCCCTCGGCAAGATCGATGATGGTCTGGCCGGTCCGGCCTTTCGCGATTTGCTCCGCGGTTGTGAGGATCCGGTCGGTTGTCTCACAGCCTGCTGTGGCGAAGGCAAGGGTGGCGATGAGCAATGTGGTGAGCGAGGTTGATGGGCGCATGGGGCATTGTACAGAATTTGTAGCAAGCTACAAGTGCGCGCTTGGCATCTTCAAGAAAGGGCGTGAATATATCGGCAAGACGGTCGGCATCGCAGGCGAGCACCTGACCGGTGTACAGATGGCCGCCGCGCTGGCTAAGGCCTTGAGCCAATCCGTGCGCTATAATGCCGTGACACCAAGGTGTATCGTAGCTTTGGTTTCCCTGGGGCCGAGGATCTGGGCAACATGTTTCAATTCAAACGTGACTTTGAATCGGTCTTTTGCGGAGCGCGTAATCTCGACCAGTCGCGCGCGTTGAACCCCGCCTTGCAGACATTCGACCAGTGGCTGGCTCAGAACAGGACTCGTATTCCGCTCGAATAGCCCTCTCTGTATCTCGGTATTTCTGCGAAGCCCTGCTGTCCGATCCATGGCGGCAGGGCGGTTTCCCTCGGTTTGTACATTTCTTGAATTACGTAGGTCTACCCACTTTTTGACGTTATATTTTCCTTGAGGGTATCGCGCCAAGCCCTTTGGCCATTTTCTTGACTGCTCTCTGCGAGGGAAGGTCGTGACATGGCTTGAGCTTGGTGATTTCGCATCGATAGAAGAATTAGGCCGACTGTGATTTTTCCGAAGGGCATCCCTCTATACCGGTGATGTGAAGCATGCCGAACCTTGAACTGATGACTCATCCGTGGTTTGTCAGGCTGAAGCCTGTAGTTCCGGCATTTGTCTGGGTCACCACCATCGGCACCTTTCTCCTCGATCTCTACGTCCCGCTTGGTTTTGCTCCCTGGGTTTTCTACTTCTTTCTGGCATTCGTGGTGTCACGGTTCTATCCCTCGCGGGTGCTGCTTCTCTCCACGCTGCTCTGGTCGGTCTTGGTCTTGAGTGGCGCGGTCTTATTGGTGAAGGCAGGAGATCCGACTGCGGGTGTCTTTAATCGGGCGGTCGGTGTGGGGACTCTCTGGTTGATGGCGGGTCTGCTGTATCTCGATAGCCGATCGTTGCGTGCCCGGCTCGAAGCGGAGTCGCGGATCCACGCGATCGTAGAAGGCGCCTTGGATGCCGTCGTCACGATGGACGAACGCGGCCTGGTCGTCGAGTGGAACCCGCAAGCGGAAGTGGCGTTTGGGTTTACGCGGGCGGAAGCTGTGGGTGTGACTCTGGCGGAACTGATTATCCCGGTGCAATATCGCGCAGCCCATGCCGCAGGGATGCAGCGATATCTCAAGACGGGACAGGAAGCGATTCTCAGACGGCGGATTGAAATTACGGCCCTCCGAAAAAGCGGCGAGGAGTTTCCTGTTGAGCTCACCGTGATCCCTCTGCGCCTCGGCGAGCAGATGTTCTTCTCGTCGTTCATTCGCGACATTAGCGAGAGAAAACGAGGGGAGGATGCGCTTCGGCAGACCACGGCGTTCATCGAATCCATGTTCGAGCATTTGCCGAATATGGTGTTCGTCAAGGACGCCAAGGATCTTCGTTTTGTGCGATTGAATAAGGCCGGCGAAGAATTGCTCGGTTATTCCCGATCGGACCTTCTGGGCAAGAATGACTACGATTTCTTCTCCAAAGAAGAGGCCGACTTTTTTACGGCGAAAGATCGTGAAGCGTTGTCAGGCGGTACGCTGGTCAATATTCCCGAAGAGACCATTCAGAGCAGGGCCAAAGGCCTGCGCCTGCTCCATACGAAGAAAATTCCGATCTGTGACTCCCTCGGCACGCCACAATATCTGCTAGGTATCTCGGAGGACATTACTGAAAGCAAAGAGATCGAGGTCGCGCTTGTGAAAGCCCGGTTAGCGGCTGAAGAAGCCAGTCAAGCCAAGAGTGATTTTCTCGCGAATATGAGCCATGAGATGCGGACGCCGTTGAACGCGATCATCGGCCTGACGGATTTTCTGCTCCGGACTCCGCTCTCGTCCGATCAGGCCGATCTCTTGAAGCGGTGCGAGAAGGCCGGTTCCGGCTTGCTCCGCATGATTGAAGATCTTCTGCAGGCGGCCAAAGTGGATTCCGGCACGCTGGAGTTGGTGCAAGAGCCGTTTGCGCTTCGAGAACTGGTCGAGGATACCGTAGGGCTCTTGACCAAGAAAGCCCAGGCGAAGGGGCTGGCTCTTTCGTTGTCCACCGATCCAGGTCTTCCGGCACTCGTTCTGGGAGACGCCCTGCGTCTCCAGCAAGTCTTGCTCAACCTCATCGGGAATGCCGTCAAATTTACGGCAGAGGGGGGCGTGGAGGTCCGAGTCGGGCCGGTGCCTGATTCGCCGGACGGAGGCACCGTGCGATTTGTGGTGGCAGATACCGGAATCGGCATTCCTCCCGAGCAGCACGAAAAGATCTTTGATCGGTTTTTGCAAGTCGATTCCCGCGCAAGCCGGTCCTATGGTGGAGTCGGTTTGGGGCTTGCCATCTGTCAGCAACTCGTTGGCCTGATGGGAGGACGTATTCTGGTCGAGAGCAAGCCTGCGCTGGGCAGCACCTTTACGGTAATTGTTCGGTTTGAGGTGGTGACGGAGAATCAGCCGCAGCGAGTCCTGTCCGAGCGAGAGGCCCTGCCAGTCCAGATGGCGACAGCAGGCGGTCAGGTTCCGGGTGAGAGAGGCTTGAAGATCCTCCTCGCTGAGGATTGCGTGGAGTCTCAAGATTTGATGGCGCTGTATCTTCGCGGGACTCCCCACAGGATGGATCGCGCCGCCAGCGGCACCGGCGTTGTCGAACGATATCAGACGGGCGGATACGATCTCGTGTTCATGGACCTCCAAATGCCCGGCATGGATGGGTATGCGGCGACGCGAGCCATTCGGGCTTGGGAGGAGACGCAGGGCCGGCCCCGGGTTCCGATCGTGGCGTTGACCGCGAATGCCGATGGCGAGGCGCAACGGAACAGTTTGCTGGCCGGTTGTACCGACTTTGTGACGAAACCCGTCAAGGTCGCGACGATTCTCGATGTGATCCAGCGATACATGGTTGCGCCGAGGAAAGAGACCGTATCCGGTCCGAGTGAGGGCCCGCGAGCCGGAAAAGAGGATACGTTCGAGCAGAGCCTGCAGGCGCTTCGTCCAAAATTCGTGCGTAATCGGCAGCAGGATGTGACGATCCTCCAATCCGCGATCGTCGCGCAGAATGCCGATACGATTCGAACAATCGGCCATCGCATTAAGGGGCTTGCGGGTTCGTACGGGTTAGACACGATAGGATTGATCGGCAGCGCCCTTGAGGCGGCTGCCCTCGATCATGACTTCGAGCGAGTGACCGTGGAAGTGCAGCGGTTGGTTGCGGCGCTCCGGGAGGCTGAAGGGGCCTGTTCGGAAGCGGGTGACGGCATATTCCACTTGTAATAAGGAACCACAAGGAGACGCCGCGATGAGTATCCTGATCGTCGATGATTTTGAAGAGCAGCGCGACATGCTGGCGGCCACGCTACAGGCTGCAGGCTATCGATCGTTGTTGTTTGCGGAGTCGGCCGCGAAGGCATTGGAGTATTTGGGTATCGGCGCCGATGGCCGTTCCTCCGCTCGAGTCGACGTCGTGCTGATGGATCTCTTGATGCCCGATATGGATGGGCTGGAGGCCTGCCGGCGCATCAGGTCGGAAGAGCGGTTCGAACATCTGCCTGTGATTGTGGTGACGGCACAAACAGATGCGTCTGATCTGACTGCTGCGTACACGGCCGGTGCGACGGATTACATCAGAAAACCGGTGATTCCAGCAGAGTTGGTGGCGCGTGTCTCGATGGCGATGACCTTGAAGGAGGAATACGATAACCGGGAAGAGCGCGAGCGCGAACTTGATGCCAAGACGAAGGAGTTGGGCCGGACTGTGCAAGAACTGAAAACGCTTCGAGGGACCCTCTGCCTTTGCGCCAAGTGCAAACGAGTTCGGACGAGCGGCGGGCTCTGGCTACGACTTGAGGACTATCTGGAAGAAAAGCTCAATGCCAAGATTACGTCAGGAGTCTGCACTCGTTGCGGAGGATAACGCGTTGTTCTGGTCGATCTGGTCTGACGAGACCAGCCAGATGAACCGCAGCGGTCAGGCCTGGGGCTGGCCTGCCGACTCCGTCTGTTTTCCTTCGAGCTCAGTCCAGCGTGCATAGAGCCGTTCTGCTGCTGTTTTCGCTGCGTCCAGTGCGGCGGATCGTTCTTGTAGCGCCGCGGCATTGGAGGCGATGGCGGGATCTTCCACTGCGGCCTGACAGGTTGCGATGGTCTCTTCGGCCTGGAGAATCCTCTGCTCCATCTTCGCCCATTCCTTTTGCTCCCGATAGGACAGGCCTGTCTTTTTGGCTTTTGGCGTCGCGTCAGACTCGGCGCGGGATGCTTTGGATGGCCGTGACGTCGCCGTACGACTCTGCTCTTCCCTCATGCGCTCTTGTGCAGATTCCCATTGTGCATAGTCGGCGAACCATTCGGTCTGGCCTGTGCCGTCCAGTGCGAGTAGCATAGTGGAGACGCGGTCTAAGAGCCATCGGTCGTGTGTTACCAGCATCAAGGCGCCTGGAAACTCCACCAGACTGTCTTCCAACACATCCAGCGTCGGAATATCTAAGTCGTTCGTCGGCTCGTCGAGGATCAAGAGGTCGGCTGGCTGGAGCATCAGCCTGGCGATGAGTAGCCGCGCTTGTTCGCCTCCGGAGAGGCGGGAGACCGGGAGATCCAACTGTTCCGCCCGGAAAAGAAATCGTTTCGCCCAGGAGACGAGATGCACCTCGCGGTCTTGATAGACCACCGAGTCGCCATGCGGGGCGAGGGCTCGCCGGAGCGAGGAGGATTGGTCCAGCGATTCGCGGTGTTGTTCAAACGTGACGACGCGCAGCTTGTCTGCGCGGGTGACGGTGCCTGCATCCGGCTTCATAGTGCCCGCCACCAGCTTCAGCAGCGTGCTCTTTCCGCTTCCGTTCGGACCCAGCAATCCGATCCGCTGGCCCGGTCCGAGCAGCAGGTCGAGATTCGTGACGATCGGCCTTCCACCAAGCGATTTGCAGAGTTGTGTGGCTTCGACCAACTGTTTCGACCTGCGTCCCGATGAGGTGAAATTGATGCCGGCCGTCCCCTGGTCTTTCCGGGCGTCGGCGCTGTTCAGTTCCTCGATCAAACGACCGGCTGAGTCGATGCGCGATTTGGCTTTCGTCGTGCGGGCCTTGGGACCGCGGCGGAGCCACTCTACTTCGCGCCGGACTCGATTAGCCAATGACGCTTCATAGTTGGCTTGTGCGTGGAGCGCAGCATCCCGCTGCTCCAGAAAGTCGCTGTAGTTGCCTTTGGCCTCGAACGCCCCGTTGGGGTAGCTGCGATTGATCTCGATCATCCGCGACGTCACGGCTTCCAGAAAACGCCGATCGTGGCTGACGACGAGAAAGGCGCGGGCTTCGGCCCGTAACAAGCGTTCCAGCCAGAGGATCCCTTCGACATCGAGATGGTTGGTCGGCTCGTCCATCAGAAGGACATCCGGCTCCAGCATCAGCGAGCGGACGATGGCGAGGCGTTTTTTCCATCCTCCTGAGAGTGCGGCGGTGGCCTGGTCGGCTGAAGGAAACTCTCCCAGACTGAGGGCCGCGGACGTGCGGCCGCTATGTTCATGGGGGTCCAGACCTTCGTCGATCAGGACCTGTGCGAGCACTTCTTCGATCGTATGGGCTCCGTCAAATAACGGTTCTTGCGGCACATAGCCGATGCGGAGTTGCCTGCGCACCGATCTGGTGCCCTCATCCGGTTCTTCGAGTCCGGCCATGATCTTGAGCAAGGTCGATTTGCCGGAGCCGTTGGGCCCGACCAACCCGACATGATCGCCTTCGGCTAGCCCGACCGAGAGATCGGAGAACAGCGGTTTCACGCCGTAGGTTTTGCTGATGGACTGGCAGCTCAAGAGAATTATTGGTGGCATAGCTCTAGTGACCGAATGAATGGTGAACGAAATTGCTGAATGGACGATCGGGCAGGACTATTCAGGCCAGGCTGGATCGCGAAGCTATCAGTGTACGGGGTAAACGGCAGAACTACAAGGGGGGCGGGGATGGGGGCCGATGATCTTCCGTGCTCGCGCAACGCGCAGCCTCAGAAGGCCCTCGTTGGACGCGCGCAGTGGAAGATCAACCGGCCCCCATCCCTGAAGAGGTAACGAGCGAGCTTGGAATGGCCATCTGTAACTTCGCTCGACGGCCGCAGTCGAAAGCTCCTCGCGCCCTTACTGGCTTCGGGGAGGAACGGATGAGTGGACGTGCGCAGTGAAGGGTACGAGGTCGAGCGGGAGAATGTCCCGCTCGACCTTGTGAGGACTACCCTGTGGAGTTACTTGGCTGCGACGATTTCGAGGAGTTCGACTTCGAAGATGAGCGTCGAGCCTGGTTTGATCGTGGGGGGCGCGCCTTTGTCGCCGTAGGCGAGAGCCGACGGGCAGGTCAGCTTGCTCTTGCCGCCGACTTTCATCATTTGTACGCCTTCCGTCCAGCACTTGATGACTTGGTTCAGTCCGAACGTGGCCGGTTCGCCCCGCTTGACGGAACTATCGAAGACCGTCCCGTCGGTCAGTGTGCCATGGTAGTGCACCTTGACCGTATCCGTGGCTTTCGGGCTCGCGCCTTTGCCTTCCTTGATGGTCATGAGGATTGCACCGGATTCGGTTTTCTTGGCACCGGATTCGGCGGCGGCTTTCATGAGGAACGTGGCTCCCGCTTTCTTTTCCACTTCTGCGACGACCGACGCGCGGGCCTGTTGCAGTTGTTGTATCTTGGGGCCGAATGTCTGGAGCTCTACTTTGGGAGTTTTTTTAAAGACCCCGTCTGTGATGCCGGACTTCACGAGATCAAGCTCCGATTCGGTCAGGCTGAAGGCGCCAAGCGATTGGCTAATGGCCAATCCCAGGGCATAGAGGGTTTTTTGTTCATCATTCGTGGGCTCCGGAGTTGCAGCGAATGCCGCACTGGTTCCAAGGCTGAGTAAGGCGATCAAACAGGAGACAACGAAGCGCATGAGCTGTCCTTTCTTTGTATGTGACGGCAGCGGACCTGATATCGCAAGTCCCGAAGTTTTGTAGAGTATGCGATGTGGGGGCTGGGCTCAAGACAATTATGCCTAACAGGGTGCTGAAAAAAATCGCCAGCTTCGTTCTCAGCTCATCGAAATCCTCAACGGTGACCCGGCCGCCTCACCACTCGGCGGCGCGCACAAACGTGGTGCTCCTTATTCGTCGCACCGTGCGCCCCCACGGGTACGCCTCCGGTTTCGACTCGCCTGCGGCCTTGCTGAACGGACCGTTTGAGCATCCTGCAGGCTACGCGCAAGAAAACGAATCGGTCGCAGGGTTCCCTCGTTACCAGCGGTGGCCCCGGTGATGTCCATAGTAGCGGGGGCCGAAGATGTAGGGAGGGTAATAGTAGGGTTGTCTGTAGATCCAGGGGCGCCCTAAATAGAGGCCGAGTCCCACAGGCGGATAGGTATAGAGGGGAGGGGCCACTTGCACGATGGTGGGTGGTTGGGCCAGTGGCTGTTGCATTGCTGCGCCGGCGGCTTGATGATCCATCTGGGCTTTCAGTTGATTGACGGTGTCTTGCTGGGCTTGCACGCGTGCTTGAAGTGCTGCGATCTGATCGCGCTGCGACTCGACGAAGGCCGCCAAACAACGGCGGTATGGGCGTCGCCGGTATAGTTTGAACATTCCCACGGGGTCTGGGACTCGCTCGCCTGGGCTGGCAGCGAAGCCAACAGCATGCCGATTCCCATGACGCCGCCGAGAAGCCATGGCCAAGGCCTGGTTGTTGTTCTCGCAGAGTTGTGACGGATTGCGTGATCGTTCATGGCGCCCTCCTGGCAGCAACTCGTTTTAGCCTAACATGCGTTTGCCTGCCGTGCTACTCCTCCATTGCACCCTTATCGAAGCCTCGCTAGAATCCGCCCACAAGGATGCCTAAGCCGTTCCTATGATTCTTGGATTCGTCATTCTCTATCTGTTTCTGTCGGTCGGGATCGGGCTGGTTGCCGCCAGGCGGGTCCATACCACGAAGGATTTCGCGGTCGCCGGTCGGAGTCTTCCGCTGCCGATTGTCACGGCGACGGTTTTTGCGACGTGGTTCGGCGCAGAAGCGGTGCTCGGAATTTCTGCCACGTTCGTGAAAGAGGGATTGCGGGGCGTCGTCGCCGATCCATTCGGGTCGAGCATGTGTCTGATTCTCGCCGGACTCTTCTTTGCCCCTCGTCTCTATCGTCTCAATCTGTTAACCGTCGGCGATTACTATCGGGCTCGCTATGACCGCAGCATTGAAGTCCTCTGCACCCTCTGCGTCGTCGCGTCGTACCTGGGCTGGGTTGCGGCCCAATTCAAAGTGTTGGGGCTGGTCCTTAACGTAGTGACCGAGGGCGTGGTCAGTCAGTCGGTCGGCATCGTGATCGGCGCAGCACTCGTCTTGACCTACACGACGTTCGGCGGGATGTTTTCCGTGGCGATCCTGGATTTTGTTCAAATCTCCGTGATCATGGGGGGGCTGCTCTATATCGCGTCTGTCGTGAGCAGCTTGGCGGGGGGAGTGGGCACGGTCATCGACCATGCCGCGGCTGCCGGAAAGTTAGACTTCTTTCCCCCGGCGACGCTCTCGGCCTGGATTCCGTTCCTCGGCGCCTGGATGACGATGATGTTGGGGTCGATCCCTCAACAAGATGTCTTCCAGCGCATCAGCTCGGCGAAGGACGAACGAACAGCCGTGAGGGGGGCGTTACTGGGTGGCACGCTCTATTTCCTTTTCTGTTTTGTTCCGATGTTTCTGGCCTATGCGGCGACAATGGTGGACCCTGTGAAGTTCGGTCTGCTGTTGGAGCAGGATTCCCAATTGGTTCTGCCGACGTTGATTCTGCAGCACACGCCGATGGTGGCTCAGATTCTGTTCTTCGGCGCCGTTCTCTCGGCGGTCATGAGTTGTTCGAGCGCCACGTTGCTGGCGCCGTCGGTGGCCTTGAGCGAGAACGTCATTAAGCCGATGTTGTCGCCATTGAACGATGCAGCGTTTCTTCGTCTGATGCGTGTGGTCTTGGTCGGGTTTGCCGTGACGGTCTTGGCGATTGCCCTCTGGTCGGACGCCAGCATCTACAAGATGGTGGTGAACACCTATAAGGTGACGTTGGTGGCGGCGTTCATTCCTCTGTTCGCGGGGCTCTATTGGAAACGCGCGACGACTCAGGGCGCACGCTGGGCCATTGTGGCTGGTCTCACGAGCTGGCTGGCACTCGAAGGCTTCGGTTCGCCGACTGCCATCTGGCCGCCGCAGCTTGTTGGCTTTCTGATTGCGGGGGCCGGCATGATCGCCGGATCGTTATGGCCGTCGCAGGCCTCTGGCGCGAGGTAGGCAGCCGGGGCCTCCGCTACTGTTCCAATGTGGTGCGCACGAGACGTCGGATCTCTTCAATCGTGAAGGGTTTTTGGATGACGTGCTGTGCGCCGAAAAGTTTGGCGATGTCCAGAAGACTCCGGGCATCTGTCGCACCGCTCATGGCAATGACATTGGCCTCCATGAATTCACGCGTCAGCGCGAGTGTGACCTCCATCCCATCCCGTTCCGGCATAAGGATGTCGGTAATCACCAGATCGGTCGGGTCTTGGCGATACAACCTGAGGCCGATCTGCCCATCGGCCGCTTCGCGGACCTCATGGCCGTCTTCTTCCAGGATGCGGCACAAGAATGTTCGAATGGATGCGTCATCGTCAACGATTAGAATTGTAGCCATGTTCCTCCGGCCAGAGTTGGATTGTGCCGCTCAGGCATCTCGTGGGGCTTTCCCCCTGGAGAGACCCGTTTAGGCTGCTTGCATGACGAACGACTCAGCTCCCAGATGGACATCTTCGCCCTGGTAGTCTGGTTCGTTGCGCGGGTGTGCGGACACAGGCTCTCGTCGCGACAGGTGATACTGCTGAATAGGGGATTCATGGACATGCCCGCAATTCATGCATCGGTACCCGTCCATCCACATGCGTCCGGTGGCGCCCTCGAACACCAAGAGATGATCCTTCGCCATGAGACTGTAGCAGCGTGAGCAATGCATGGTCGCCCTCCTCGGTCGTCGGTCTAGAAACTCCTGTCCGCTATGAAGAGGATAGCGAAATCCCTGGAGAACGGTAGACCCGGAGGAAGTAACTCGGAAGGGGGGGCAGGGTAGCTGTGTAAATATTCGGTACGGCAGGCGGGGCCTGATGGGGCGGAATATATCGCGGTCTGTCTGCCGGCCTTTTCGCCGACTACGGTGCATCGCGATCCTGTCTGAGGCAGAGGTATGGTGAGTCTTGGCAACGCTCCGATTTCCCATTATGATAGCGCGGTTTTTCCGGTGAAACGGTTCCTTCCATTTAACGTCCCGAGGAGGTGTATTCGATGAAACAGGTGATCTTGTCTGCCATGGCCTTACTCGTCGCCCTTGGTTTTGGCGCATCGACCTTTGCACAGGAGACAGCTCCTGCGCCTGCTCCGACTGCGCCAGCAGCGGCCACTGCTCCGGCGTCCGGAGAGATGAAGGCGGAAGGCAGCCCGAAGATGGATCGTGCGGCGAAGAAGGCCGAACGTAAAGCCGCGAAGGATCGCCACAAAGCCGAACGCAAAGCTGAGAGAGCGAAGCGCAAGGCCGAGAAAAAATCCGCCAAGGAAGCGCCTGGCGCAGGCGGCGATATGAGCAAGCCCTAAAGGACTTGTGTCATCAGCCCACTAGGGCGGGGAGACGGAAGCGATTACTTTCCGTCTCCCCGGTTCCCCAGTGCTCTATTGTTCAGCACCCACTCCGTCACATCCTCCGTCGCGCCTCTGCCATCATGCTTTTTCTGTCCCTCTTTTCGAGGTAACCGTGTGTATGACCATCCAATGGTGGCGGGATCAGGCTTGCTTCGTGATAGGGGCGTTTCGCATCCTCGTGAACGATCGCGTATGCTGTTCGGGAAGGAGCGAGTCTCATGGCGATTGTGCATCCATGGATAAAACGGGGAGTGGGGGCGCTGCTGGCGCTGATCGCAAGCGGCCTAGCCGGACTCGCGATCTATGGTGCGATCCTCTCGATGAGTCTTGCCCTGCCGAAGAGCGACGAGCATCCGCCGCTGCGTCTGTACAGTGGACCCTTTCTGCTGCACCCAGATCTCTCGCTGGCGCACAGCCATCTGCTTGAGCGGCTACAACGGTTAGGCTATCGGCGAGTGACCGTGCAGGTGCAGTTTCCCGGTGACTATCAGCTGACCGATGAGGCGCTGACGGTTTATCTCCATCCGCAGCCGGAGGGCCATGTCGGTGCGACGAAGGTGACGTTGACGTTAGAGCAGGGGCGAGTGACGGATGTCCGGTCTCCGGTCGATGGTGCTCCGCTCTTTCCCATCTTTCTGGAGCCTGAACTCTTGAGCGGTGTGCGAGGTGCGTCCCGTCAGGTGCGCGAATGGATTCCGTTGGCGCAAATTCCTCCTCACGTCATCGCCACGGTTCTCACCATCGAAGATGGCCGGTTCTATTCCCATTTCGGCATCGATCCGGTGGCCGTCGGGCGGGCGCTCTGGACCAATGTCACCAAGGGTGGTGTGGTGCAGGGCGGCAGTACCATCACGCAGCAACTGGCGAAAAATCTGTTCTACTCGCCGCAGCGAACGATGGGACGAAAATTCAAAGAAGCCTTGGCAGCCCTGATTCTCGAAGCGAAGTATTCGAAACAGGAGATCCTCGAAAGTTACTTGAACGAAATTTACCTCGGGCAGGCGGGATTCCTGTCGATCTACGGGGTGGGCGAGGCCGCGCATCGCTATTTCGGCAAGACGCTGGGGGAATTGACGGTCGAAGAGATTGCCATGATTGCCGGCTTGATCAAGGGGCCGAATAGTTATGCCCCGACGAAACATCCCGAGCTGGCCAAGCAGCGGCGCGATGTTGTCTTGCGCCGGTTAAGGGAGACCGGGGTCCTGTCGGAAGAGGTCTGGACGCGCGCCGTGAATGAACCGGTACGTGTGACTCCGTCAGAAGACCTGTTGACCGATGCGCCCTATTTTGTCGACGCGGTGCTGCGGGAAGTGGAAGAGGCCGGTGTCGTTCCGTTGCCGGAGGGTTTGCGGATCGACAGCACGCTTGATCCCATGGTCCAACAGGCAGCCAGTGAGTCTTTGGAGAAGGGCTTGGCGAAGTTAGAGGCGGCGCATCCCCATCTCACGAGTGGGCTGGAGCCGGTGCAGGGGGCGGTGGTCGTGCTCGATCCGAAGAACGGGTCAGTCCTAGCGCTGGTCGGAGGGCGAGATTACCGGCGGAGTCAATTCAATCGTGCCGTGCAGTCACGGCGGCAACCGGGATCGCTTTTCAAACCCTTCGTCTATCTTGCGGCGCTGGAGGCAGCTCGTGAAGGCGAGGCAGGCCGTCTGACGGCGGCGAGTTTGTTGGCGGACGAGCCGGTGACGTTTGACTCGGAGACCGGTCCATGGTCACCGCAGAACTACGATAAACAGTTTCATGGCCATGTCACCATGCGGCATGCGCTGGAACAGTCGTTCAATGTTCCGGCCGTGCGTGTGGCCAAGGCCGTGGGGACGAAGCCGATCGTGCAGCTGTTGCATCGCCTGGGCGTGAAGAGCGCCATCGGCGAAGATCTGTCGTCGGTGGCGTTGGGCAGTTCGTCGGTGTCGTTGCTGGAGATTGCGGCGGCCTACGGGGCGGTCGCCAACGGAGGGATCGCGGTGAAGCCGACGGCGGTTCGTACGACGAGGGATCGGCAGGGCGATATGCTCTGGAATGCCGTGCCGAATCGGCAACAGGCAACATCGCCTCAGGGGGCCTATGTGTTGACGTCTCTCCTCGAAGGCGTGATGCAGCGGGGCACGGCGAGTAAGGCCCGGGCGATCGGATTTCAAGGTGCGGTGGCTGGGAAAACCGGCACCACCGACGGCTATCGCGACGCCTGGTTCGTGGGCTACACGTCCGACGTGGTGATCGGGGTCTGGGTGGGATTCGACGATGAACGGCCGCTGCGTCTCACGGGATCGCAGGCGGCGTTGCCGATCTGGATGGAGCTTGCACAGCGGGTGTTCCCACCGAATGCTCCTGCCTTCGTGATGCCCTCCGGTGTCGTGGCCCGCACCATCGATCCGAAGACCGGGCAGTTGGCCACGTCTCAGTGCCCTGAACAGGCGCCGGAGGTGTTCATCGAGGGCACGGAGCCCAGCGTCTATTGTGAAGTGCATGGAGGAGGAATCTGGGAACGGCTCCGGCATACTTTTGGATTCTCCTAGGCCGCGCTGAGACGAATGGTGTAAGCTGCGTGAATGATGGAGTGTGAAGGGGGAATGACGTATGAAAAGTAGTGGCTTTGCCGGAGATGACAACATTACTCTGTTAGCCAAAGGGGTCTTGCTGAAGGGCGAGATCCATGTCGATGGGACGGTGCGGATCGATGGCCGTCTCGACGGCGTAATTCAGACCAAGGGGCAAGTCATCATCGGCGAGGACGGACTCGTGCAGGGCATGATTACGGCCGGCACGGTGATCAGCAGCGGTCGCATCAAGGCCAAGGTGACGGCCATGGAGCGCGTGCAGTTGCTGAAGACGGCGACACTCATTGGAGAAGTCCATACGCCGTTGTTCATCATGGAAGAAGGCGCCAAGATGCAAGGGATCACGGATATGGGAGTGACCTCCTGGCCTGAGGAGCAACCGAAGTTGCCGGGCAGCGTCCGGGATCTCTCCGCACACCGGGCCAAGCAGGTTGTGGTGCTCGATAAAGATTCTCGAGGCGAAGTGCTCCGATAGGTCTGCCGGTTCTCTCCTGTTCGTAGCCAACTCATGACAAAGCCGCAGCTCTTCACCGCCGTATTTTTCGCATTTTTCTCACTGCTCCTCTATCAGATTGCTCTGATGTTTCAGCCGTTTCTCCTTCCCGTGTTGTGGGCGGTGATTCTCGCGCACATGACGTTTCCACTTCACGTGCGGTTGACCTCTCGCTTGGGCGGGCGCGATGCCCTGTCAGCCTGGTGCCTGACCCTGGGCGTCTTGGCCATGGTGGTCGTGCCGGTGCTGCTGATGGCGGTGATGCTGGTGCGAGAAGCGGTCGGCGCAGAGCTGGCGGTGCAGACCTGGATCGAAGCCGGTGGGATCCAGCGTTTGCCGGAACAGCTCTCGAAGCTGCCGGTGATCGGAGGCACCCTCCACAGTCTGATCGGACGCTATGTTCTGCAGCCTGACGCGTTAGAGGCGTTGGTTCGGTCGAGTGCGCAAGTGGTCTCCAAGTTTTTTATCGATCAATTAAGCGACCTGCTCAAAAACGCCTTTATTCTGCTCAGTGATTTTCTCATCATTCTGTTTACGCTCTGGTTTCTGTACAAGGATGGTCGCCGCTGGCTCCAGTTTCTCTACGAGCTCGTTCCGCTCGGGGAGGCGCAGAAGCAGAAGATTTTTGCGCGAATGGATATCACGATTCGCGCCGTCGTGAAGGGCGTACTCCTGACTGCCATCGCTCAGGGCCTGTTGGCCGGCGCAGCCTATGCCGTGCTGGGCGCTCCTTTTGCGGTGGTGCTCACCGCGCTCACGATCCTCCTCGCGCCGCTACCGTTCGGTGGCACGGCCTTCGTATGGGGTCCTGTCGTGATGTATTTTCTCACGGTCGGATCGATGGGGAAGGCGCTGGTGATGCTGATCTGGGGGGTTGGCGTGGTGTCGACCGTCGATCAGTTTCTGAGGCCCTGGCTCATCGGACAGGACGTCCAGATGCCGGTGCTGTTTCTCGTCTTTAGCATTCTCGGGGGTCTCGCGCTCTATGGTCTGATCGGGCTGTTCGTGGGGCCGATCCTCATGAGCATTCTGATGACGGTGATTGCCATCTACCGTGAGGACTATCACGCTCCGGTTCCCGTTGTATCCCCGAATCCCACCGCACCGTCGTAACTCTAGCCCCTAGCCATGTGCCTCTCGCCACCTCCGTTATTCCAGCGGAATCGTGATCGCAATCCCGCCCATGACATCGTTGAGCTTAAAGTCCCGTTTCGTACTGAGGCGATGGCTGTTGTGGCAGTTGATACAGGCCGGTGACACGGCGACGTCGGGATAGATGGCCTGAAAAAACTGTTTGCGCCCGCTGGTGACGATTCCCGTGACTGGCTGATCGGGATTCTTCCTGAGAGACTCCAGCGCGCTTCGCTCCAGGTCGCTGGCCGGCGCATTGCGGCGGTAAATAGGCCAGAGACTGATCAGTCGATACCGGATTCCGCTTCCGCTCTCGGCTGCCAGCTTGCCGGCATGCTGGAGGAACTGGGCCGGCAACATGAGCGCGTTCTCCTGTTCCCAATGTTCAGACGCCGTGGTGACGCCTTTTTCCTGGAGCCGATTGACGATCTCCGTCGTGTAGACCGTGCGATCGGCCTTGATGACGGCGTAGAGATAAGCCGCCACTTTCTCCACTGGAATGCCGGGCGATCCCGGGCGTTCTTTGGCAGAGAAGGCAGACGGGTCCCACCACCCAGCGATTAAGACGCTGAGGGTTGCGGCGCAGAGCGAGACATGGATTCGGTGCATGAAGCCTCCTGTGGGGATGGCGAAAGCGGGATCACCGGGAGGGTGACGATGCACGAGGTGCCGTTTCCCTCCTGGCTCTCAATCCTGATGTCCCCTCCAAATTTCTTGATGATCCGGCGCGCGACGGTCAGGCCAAGTCCGGATCCGTCGCCTTGTCCCTTGGTCGTAAAGAACGGATCGAAAATCTTCGTCAGATGTTGTTTCGGAATGCCGGGGCCTGAATCGACAATCGTGGTCACGACGGATGTATTGGCCAGGACCGTCGAGAGGCGCAAGGAGCCACGGCCCTTCATCGCCTGGATGGCATTCATCAATAGATTCGTGAAGGCTTGTCGGAGTTGGTCGGGGAGGGCGAGCACCGTGGTGTCTCCTGCGTAGGTTTTCTCGATCGTGAGTCCTGCCACGTCCATGCTGCCAGTGAGTGTCGCGATGGCCTGATCGAGCTCTCGTTCGAGGTGGACCGGTTGCCGCTGGTCCGATGTTTCGCGGGTCGTGACGCCGGTGAAGTCTCGAATAATCGCAGCCATTCGACGGCCATGCTGGACGATATCGCGGGCATAGGATCTGATACGTTCGAGGCTGGTTTCGTCTTCGATGGCCTCTCCCAGCCCGAGAATGCCGAAGAGCGGATTATTCAACTCATGCCCGATTCCAGCGGTAAGGGTTCCGAGACTGCCAGATTTCTCGGCTTGGATGAGCTGGTCTTGAAGACGACTGTCGTCTGTCGTGTCCCTGAAGACCAGGCCGATCCGATCCTCTCCCTGGTTGCCCCCTGCCATGCGGAACCACTGATAGTGATAACGCCGTGATCCAATCTGAATGTCCTGCCGGCTGCTGGGATCTGCCGCGCCCATCGCGGGGGCCAAGGGGTCACGGGCGCGGTTGACGACCACGGCATCTTCCGCTCCTGATGCAAGGGCGGCGACATCCTCTCCGTTTCGCACACGTCTGAGTTCTGTTCGCAGGTGTTCGCGTACTGCGGCATCGACGGGGAGGATCTCGAATAACGGGATCGATTGGGTCGAGTCCAGTATGGACTGAAAGGAATCCCGTCCGACCCGATTGATGTACTGCACCTGTTCGTTTTGATTGACCATGATGATCGGGGTCGGGACGGCATCCAGGATCTGGTCTGTCGAGTGAATCAAGGACTCCACTTGTTGTGTCTTCATCGCTACTTGATCGGTCAGGCCTGCAAAGGCCGTTTCCAATTGACGATGCATGCGATTGAACTCGTCGGCCAGATCCTGAATTTCATCGCCGGTCCGAATGTCGATGGGCTCCAGCAGCTCACCGCGTCCGATCAATTGTGCGGCGGCCTGTAATCGGCGCACGGGTGTGACGATTCGATTGGCAGCCAGGTAGCCGAGCGATGCCATCAATCCGACGGAGACGAGACTGAAGACGGCCATCCAGGTGAGCAAGTGACGAATCGGAGCAAAGAGTTCGTCGGAGGCTTGCCACACGAAGGTATGCCAGGATCCGTTGAGGAGGTCGCCGTTGGTGGCACGGCTGGTTTCCGGCACCGGGGCGAATCCAATAATCGAGCGTGATTGTCCGCCGTGGCCATCGCTTGGAGCACTGACCCAACCTGGGTGAAAGGGCGTGACGAGGGGAATGAGCTGTACGTCGGAGAGCGAGACGCCGGTCGGCAGAATGGGACAGCTGATGACGATGCCGCGATGGTCGATCAGCATCACATGTCCGGTTTTGCCGAAGCGAATCGGCGCGATGGAGGGCGAGAAAAAGTCCTTGGCGTCGATCACGCGATGGATCACCCCAATCGTCCCATACCGGATGCGGTCCATGATGGGAAGCGAGATGGTGATGACATAGGTCTGGGCTCGCTCATCGAAGTGCACATCTTCAATGAAGAGTTGCCCGACCCCGTGATGGAAGGTGCCGTTCCACCAGACCGTATCTTTATTGGCAAAGGGAGGGATTGTGGTCAACGCGGCTACCAGGTTGCCCTCGATGTCGGTGACATACAACATCTTGGTGGCGGATCGGACGACTTGCGGGATCAGTTGATCGGCTTCACTCTTGGCTCCCGAGAAATATTCCTGAAGGAGGCTGGCTATGTTGCTTCCCGTAATGGCCTGGACGGCTATGGGATCTTTGTCCTCCCAGCCTTTCTTGCGCTTTCCCACCGTGCGGCGGCGTTCATCGTCGGTCATGTCCAGGAGGGCATCGCGCCGTTGCTCCAGCTCACGGACAATCAAAGGGTCAGCCGCAATCCGTGACGTCCGTGCCACTTCGTCTGATACCAAGAGATCGATTTTTCTGGCCGACTCCTCAGCCAGGGCCTTGAAGCTTTCGCCGTTGACCGTCTGAATCTCGCGCGAGCCCTGCCAAAATGCGAGGCCGAGGCCCACCATGAGGGGAACCACGCCCACCAGCAACATGGAGAGAATGAGTTTGAGTTGGAGCCCCCATCTCGAGTCGGTGCGCGCTGGAGGGGCTGCGGGAGTCATCATAGACATCCCTCTTCGCCCGGTTGGGCATGGGGGAAGGTCAAGGTAAAGGTGCTTCCCTGATCGACCTTGCTCTCGACCGTGATATGGCCATGCATTTTGCTGACGATGGTTTTGACGTTATAGAGTCCCAGGCCCGTGCCTTTACCCGGAGCCTTCGTCGTGAAAAACGGCTCGAAGATCTCGGGGATTTTCTCCGGGGCGATGCCACTGCCTGTATCGGAGATTCGAATATCGACCTGTCCGCCGAGGACTCTGGTCTCGAGCGTCAATGTGCCGCCCGCCTGCTCCATCGCATGAACCGCATTGGTGATCAGGTTGACGAAGACATGGAGGAGCTCATCGGGGTTCCCTTTGACGGCGGCGCCGGGCTGGTATTGTTTGATCATCTCGATGTCGTGAAAGCTCGATGCATAACGTGCGATCTTCAGTGCCTCGTCCAATTTTGCGTTGATCGATACCGATATGTCTTCATGCGGGGATGCGCGTCGTGAGTAGCGGGTGAGGTCCCGGCAGATGGCACTCGTCCGTTTGACGGCTTCGATGATGTCTAACGCTTGTTCGTGGACAGCTGCCAAGTCACGTTCCTCTGCGAGGTTTTCCGCCAAGCCTAAAATGAGTTGCAGGGGGTTGTTGATATCATGCGCAATGCCCGCCGCGAATGAGCCGATTCCGGCAAGTTTTTCCGCCTGGAGGAGTTCGCCTTCGAGCTTGGATTCGTGTTGGACCAATTCCCACAGTAGGCGGGAGGCGGAGCCGCTCAGGATATCCGTGGTAGGAGGTTTATGGGCCTTCAGATAGGTTTCCATCTCCGGATTGCCCGTGACATCCATGATGAGCTGTACGCCGTGGTTGTCGATCAAGTCCGGCACATTGGTGGTCACGGGGATGTGGAGCGTACGTGCGCGTTGCAGCCCTGGCGCAGCTGGATCACGGTCGGCAATGCCGACGATCTCAATCGACGGGATTTGGTGCAGCAGATCCAACAGCGCGCGGCCGCCGCGACCTGCTCCCAGAATGGCGACCTTGGTAGGGTCGGAATGTTCCATTCAGGCGGTCTCCCTATGGCAGAGT
>JAUSMA010000054.1 GCA_030645475.1 Nitrospirota bacterium | reverse complement strand
GAGACTCGGTGAACGACGAATCTAGGAGGTTAGGATGACAGCGATGGAACGATTCCCTCACTTGATTAGCATCCTAAGGCAGGCCGCACGGCTGGTGACTATCACGGCGATAAGTCTCGTGAGCGTCACCCTGGCAGCTTGCGGGAGTGGCGGAGGAGGTGGGGCAGGTGGGGCAGCCCCAGCCCCAGTGTCACCAGTAGCCCCAGCAACGTCTGCTGTGGCCCGGTTTGCCTATGTCACGAATACGGACGAGAACACTATCTCGATGTACACGGTCAACGCGAGCAGTGGTCAGTTACGCTCACTCGGGTACATGATCTCCGCGTTCCAGCCCTTCTCCATTACGGTGGCCCCGAGCGGGCGGTTCGCCTATGTCGCGAACCAAAGCGACAGTCTGTCGACGTACACGATCAATAGTACGACGGGGGCTTTGACGGCGGTGGGCGCACCGATCGCGGCCGGTCCGTTGCCCACGTCGGTGACGGTGGATCCGAGCGGGCGGTTTGCCTATGTTGTGAATCGTAATGCCGCCAGCGTGTCGGCGTACACGATCAATAGCGTAACCGGGGCGCTGACGATCGTCGGCGCAGTCGCTACCGGGACAAATCCTATGGTGGTGACGGTGGATCCGAGCGGGCGGTTCGCCTATGTGGTGAATCTCGCCACCGACAACGTGTCGGCTTATGCGATTAATAGCACCACAGGGGCGTTGACGGCAGTGCCTGGCAGCCCGTTTGCCGCGGGGGCGAGCCCGCGTGCTGTCGTCGTGGACCCGAGTGGACGGTGGGCCTATGTGGCGAATCGCGACGACAGCAATATCTGGGTGTACGCGATCGACAGTATGACGGGGGCGCTGACAAAGTTGATGGGCTTCGAGACTCCTACAGGCGTGGACCCGAGGGCTATCACGATGGACCCGAGCGGGCGGTGGGTCTATGTGGCAAATTTTGGAGCCAATAGCGTGTCGGCGTACACAGTCAACAGTGCGACCGGGTCCTTGAGCCCGATAGCAGACAGTCCGGCGGGAAGTGGTCCGATCTCCGTGATGGTGGATCCCAATAGCCAGTTTGTTTATGCGACGAACGAAGTCAGCAATACCGTGTCGGCCTTTGCCATCAACAGCACGACGGGGGCTCTGACCCCCTTAGCCACGTCCGGGACGGTCGCAGCTCGCACTAGTCCTAGCTCTCTCGCTCTGGTCCGCGGGACTGCGCCGGTGCAGTTCACGCCGAAATTTGCCTATACGGCGAACCAACTGTCCAATAACGTGTCTGCGTTTGCGATCAATAGTACGAACGGAGCGTTGGCGGCCGTAGGCCTTCCAGTTGCTGTGGGTACGACGCCTCGTGCCGTCACGGTGGATCCGGCCGGGCGATGGGCCTATGTGGCGAACTTTGGCGACAACACTGTGTCGACGTTCACGGTTGATGCGGCCACTGGGGCGTTGACGGCGGTGGGTGTTCCGATTGTCACCGGAACGAATCCTGTGTCCGTGACCGTCGACCCGAGTGGTCGGTTTGCCTATGTATCGAACCTCGGCTCCAACGATGTGTCGGCGTTCCAGATTGATAGCGTTACTGGAGGGTTGACGGCGTTGATGGTGCCAGGTAGTCCGTTTGCCGCGGGGACAAATCCTGTCTCTGTGACGGCGGATCCAAGTGGGCAGTGGGCCTATGTGGTCAACCGAGGTTCCAGCAGCGTGTCAGCGTTTAAAATCAATCGCGTGACTGGCGAGTTGTTGGCGCTGGCGGTGCCAGGCAGTCCATTTGCCACGGGGACAAATCCTGTCTCTGTGACGGTGGATCCGAGTGGGCAGTGGGCCTATGTGGTGAATGAACTCTCTAACGACGTGTCGGTATTTTCGATCAATAGCACGACCGGGGCTTTGACTGCAGTAGGGGCCTCAGTTGCCGCAGGGACGAATCCTGTTTCTCTCACGGTGGACCCGAGTGGGCGGTGGGCCTATGTGGTGAACCAAAGTGCCGCAAATAATGTGTCGGCGTTTACCATTAACAGCCTGACCGGGGCGCTGACGCCTGTGGGTACGGTTACCGCAGGGCTGAATCCTGCTTCCGTGACGGTGGATCCGAGCGGACGGCGCGCCTATGTGGCAAATCAAGGCTCTAATGACGTGTCGGCCTTTACGATTGATAACGCCACTGGGGCGCTGACAGCAGCAGGTACCTTTGCGGGTTCGGCTCCGGCTAGTGGGCCTGTAAGCGTCATCACGAGTGGACAGGTACAGTAATCGAGTAGAGGCGCGGTTAGCAGATTGTGAAATGCAGGATTTAGGCGAGGGCGACAAGATCGACGCATCACGTGTCGGTCTTGTCGCCTGTCTGCTTCTCGTTACGTAGCAAACTATTGTGTCAGTTTTAACTTGATGACAGGGTCGACCGTCAAACACTCATCCCGGTAGTTCCTCCGTTGTGGCCGATCTGTCCCTACTGACCTATGATCTCAGGATAAATTTACTGAGGCTTGCTAGAGCCGAAGTGTTGCGGTTTAGGGCTGCCGCGCTTGAGGTAATGCCGTATTTTTAGGCCGTGAGCGTGGAATTGAAGGTCAGAAGGAATCAGAATTGTGATATATATGGCCCACTTGGAGTATCATGTTGAATCGGAGTACGTATGGCAGCAACCCCATCTGAGCAGACTATTCTCGTTGTTGAGGATCAAGAGGGCCCGCGTAGGGCCCTGATGATGATTCTCAGCTCGTTCTATCGGATCTATACGGCGGAGACGGCCTCAGCTGCGCTAAAGATTATTGTCGAATGCCCCATCGACCTGATCCTTATGGATGTCGGTCTTCCCGACTATAGCGGTATCGAGTTGCTTCGACGGGTCAGAGCTAGCGGGCAAGAGGTCAAAGTGATTGTCATGACCGGGGGGGCCTCCATCGAGTCTGCTGAAGAAGTGTTACGATTGGGAGCGGTGGCCTATCTGCTCAAGCCGTTCAATTTTCAAGAGGTGCTTACTCTGGTTGAGGATGCGTTGAAGGTCAAGGACACGAAATTGGCACAATGAGTACCCGCGAGGATCGGCTTCGTTTTACAAAATTAACCAGATTCCCTCTCTCGTCTGTTCTGCCTAGTTTCCTTGCTATTGGTGTATCCCTCGTTTCTTTCTGACGGCGCCTCTCCCCTCGCTGCTGATATCCAGTGCGTGCTTCTCCTGGACGGCCGTTGTTAGGGCAGCGGGTGTCTGTGCATTTTTTGATGACCCTGTTGCGGTGTCGACGCTCTCCTCGACCGCTCCATAGAATTTCTCATCACCGGGAAGAGTCTGAACCTCAAGGTTCGGACTCTTCAATATTGGAATTCTCCGCTGGGTGGAATGGCCAGAGGGGCCCTCGAAAGGAGGGGGTCTCCCTCATCTCTTGAGGGATAGTCCCTACCTACGGAGCCTGCTATAAATATAAGCAAGAGGGCTGTAGTGCCGATTCAGCATTTTGCTTTTGAACGATGTAGGGTGAACGACGAATTTCGGAGGTAAGGATGACCACGATGGAACGATTTTCTTGCTCGATCAGGGGGATCATGCAGGGGGCCCAGGTGTTGTCGCTTGCGACACTTGGCATTATGGGTGTCATTCTAGCGGGATGCGGCGGGGGCGGCGATGGCGGAAGTAGCGGGGCGGTCGCACCAACATCATCGGCAGCAGTTGTTGCTAGTGTGCCTCGGTTTGCCTATGTGACGAACGGGAACGAGAACTCGCTCTCTATCTATGCAGTCAATCCGACAAACGGACAGTTGCGACCGCTCGGGTACGTCACGACGGGAGGGCTCAATCCCAGCTCCGTTTCCTTGTCCCCAAACGGTCGATTCGCGTATGCAACGAACGAAATCACCGGTGGCGTATCGGCGTTCGCAATCAACAGCACAACCGGAACGCTTACGGTGGTAGGCCCATCGGTGCCCGCAGGGACAAACCCCCTTTCTGTCACCGTGGATTCGAGTGGGCGGTGGGCCTATGTGGCGAACCGTGTGTCCAACGACGTGTCGGCCTTCACGATCAATAACACGACGGGGGCGTTGAGTGCGGTGGCGGGCAGTCCGTTTGCCGCAGGGACTGCTCCCATGTATATCACGGTCGACCCGAGCGGGCGGTTTGCCTATGTTGTGAATCTTTTTTCCGACAACGTGTCGGCCTTCACGATCAATAATACGACTGGAGCGCTGACCGCGGTGGTAGGCAGTCCGTTTTCCACTGGGACACTCCCCCGCGCCGTCGTCGTTGATCCGAGCGGGCGGTGGGCCTATGTGGTGAACCGCGGTGACAACACGGTGTCGGTCTTCACGATTAACAGCACGACTGGCGCTTTGACAGCTGGCGCTCCGGTTCCAACAGGGATTGACCCTCGTGCCATCACCTTGGACCCGAGCGGGCGGTGGGCCTATGTGGCGAACTTTGGTGACAACAGCCTGTCGGCATTCACGATCAACAGTACGACCGGCGCATTGACGGCGGTGGGAGCTCCGGTTGCTACAGGCATAAACCCCATGTATGTCACGGTGGACCCAAGCGAGCGATTCGTCTATGTGACGAACTTCGGTGACAACACCGTGTCGGCCTTTGCGATCAATGGTGTCACCGGAGCGCTGACACCATTGTCGACGTCCGGAACCGTTGTCACCCGCACCGGTCCGAGTTCATTAACTATTGTCGGTGGCAGGGCACCAGTGCAGTTCACGCCGAAGTTTGCCTATGTGGCGAACCAATTGTCCGAGACCCTGTCGGCGTTCACGATCAACAGTACGACCGGGGCACTAACGGCAGCGGCGGGCGGTCCATTTTCCACAGGGACGCTTCCCCATGCTGTAGCCGTGGACTCGATCGGGCGGTTTGCCTATACGGCGAATCAAGGCTCTCACGATGTGTCGGCCTTTGCGATCAACAGTACGAACGGAGAATTGACCGCCGTGGGGACGGTTGCTGCCGGGACGGCTCCCATGGCCGTCAGCGTGGACCCAAGCGGGCGGTTTGCCTATACGGCGAATCAAGGCTCCAACGATGTGTCGGCCTTCACGATCGACGGGCTCAGCGGGGGGTTGACCGCTGTGGGTTCGGTTGCTGCAGGAGCTAGCCCTCGTGCCGTGACGGTGGATCTGAGCGGGCAGTGGGCCTATGTGGTGAATCATGGCTCCAATAGCGTGTCAGCGTATGCGATTAATCGAGTCGACGGGGCATTGACGCCGGTGGCGGGTAGTCCGTTTGCCGTCGGGACGAATCCGGTCTCCGTCACCGTGGCCCTGAGCGGGCGGTTTGCCTATGTGGCCAACGGTACCTCGAACGATGTGTCGGTATTCAGGATCAATAGCATGACCGGAGCATTGACGGCGGTGGGCGCTTCGGTTCCTACGGGGGCAAACCCCGTCTCTGTGACGGTGGACCCGAGCGGACGGTGGGCGTATGTGGCGAACACCGGCTCCAACAATGTGTCTATGTTCGCGATCGATGGGATTACCGGGGCGCTAACGTCTGCGGGCGCTCCGGTTGTCGCAGGGCTGAACCCGGCTTCCATCACCGTGGACGTGAGTGGGCGGAGGGCCTATGTGGCGAACCGAGGTTCCAATGACGTGACGGCCTTTACGATTGATGTCAACACCGGGGTTCTGACGCCGGCGGGCACCTTCGTGGGCGTATCTCCGGCAAGTGGTCCTGTGAGTATCGTCACCACTGGCGTGATGCAGTAATTCAATAAGGGGGATTGGTTGAACGTAGATCTAGAAATGGGTGGGGGCGACAAGATCTGCCGTGCGATACGTCGGTCTTGTCGCCTGTGCGTTTCCGTTCAGTGTATAGGTTGTTGACACAATTCTCTCTTAGAGACCTGCCTTTCTTGAAGCGCGTATTCCGGTGTCCCTCCGCTTCGCTCTTCTTCTTTTTTCATCGCAGATGCGCAAGTTTTTGACATGGGCATTTGATGCATCTTCTATCTATCCTCCTCCAGTTCCGCCGGTCGGTACAATTCTGCGGGTTTTTCGAAGGCGTCCGATAACCGTTCCTGGGCATAGGGTTTACC
The DNA here is from genome assembly GCA_030645475.1 of Nitrospirota bacterium. Taxonomy (NCBI): domain Bacteria; kingdom Pseudomonadati; phylum Nitrospirota; species Nitrospirota bacterium. The sequence continues at coordinate 53,532 of JAUSMA010000054.1, read as the reverse complement.
TTTCTCCCCCTCCCTCGTCTAACCCATTAGGCGAAGGAGGAAGGAGGGCTTCATGCGACAGGTCCATTCAACAGCGAGTGTGCTCGTTCTTTTAATTCTTCTGCTCCTGCCTGGTTGCACGTCGACATTGGTTCGAGACGATGTGAAACGAACCGCGGGGTTGGACGGCCACTGCGCCGGAGGCGAATGGGTGGACAACTCTTCGTTAGCGGTCCTGCCGGTGCCGGTGGTCGCTTTCTTTGTCCCTCACTTCGACCTGCACAAAGTGGCCAGCGAACCCTACTTGAATCGTTGTGGGGCTTCGACGCGTGTCGTCAATCGAAAGGTGTCGGTGAATACGACGGCCTGTATTCCTGCCGGTCTTACTCGAATCATCACCCTCGGTGTATGGCAATGGTGCCCGGCGCACGTCGCCTGGTCGGCGGATGTGTTGGCTGATATGCCGAGGCCGGCAGGATCGTCTCATGGGGATCTGCCTAAACCGAGATCGTAGTCGGCAGGCCAGTCAGTGTTTTCGTTATGAAACAAACAGGGGAAGGAGGGGCACCATGAAAGGGTTTCGCGTGAATCAGCTGACAGTATGGATTGTGAGTGGATTGGCCCTCGTGACGAGTTCGGTCTGGGCTCAAACTGTTTCGCCGATTCAGAATGGGCAGGTCGAGATCAGCGGGGCGTTGCCGAGGACTGGCTCTGGCTCGGTGGATATCGAGGCGCTGAAGCAAACGATTCAAACGCAATTCGCACGGCCAGGGGTGCAGGAAGTGCAGTTCCGTAATGTGTCGTTGACAGAGGCCGAGCAGCGGGTGCTCTTCCTGAACAGCGATCCCAACAAGAATCTGCTTCGCCAGGTGTCGAGCGTCGTGCCGTCGGCGAACGGCGCAGAACGGAATGTCACCTTTCGTAGCGGTGACGTTCGGGTAAGGGTCGGACGGGAAGAAGGACAGTTGCGGGCCAGGATTGAAGGTGTCGATCAATCGCAACTGACGGAAGCCGAACGGCAGAGCCTTCGCGCGCAGTTCGATCGACTTCGCCTGGAGGGGGTGAATGATCGTGGCGGCAATCAGGCCGACATTCGAGGCGGACGAGGTGGAAGTGATAACAGCGGTCCCGGCTCTGGGAATAGCGGGCATGGATCCGATAATCGTGGGCCTGGTTCCGCCAATAGTGGATCCGGCCATGGTGGCCGTGACGATGTCCGGCATGTAAACGACGATCGTCGGGTAGACCGCCGCGAGGATCGCCAACTCGATCATCAGGCCGATCGCCGAGAGGACCGTCAGCTTGATCGTCGAGCAGATCGAGCCAGCCGTAGTCGGTAAGGTCGATCTTGGTCAGGTGGACAGAGCGAGTGGTTGCGAAGGCGTGACTTGGCGCTCATGTTTTTGGGGTGACGTATCAAGCGTGAGAGAGGGTGTTTACCTTGGCATCGTTCCCTCGTCTTACTAGGTAGAGTCAAGGTCGTGTGAGGCCTGGGGCGCTGTGAGCTTGCAGCAATGTGGCGATCTGGTTATCGTGTTCAACGTGGCATAGAAAAAGGAGGAGGGTATGAATCGTTTAACTCACATCACAGTCTTGTCGCTTCTCTTATCCAGTGTGGGTGTACCCGCACTATTTGCTCAGGTGGGTGACGTTCGCCAGGAGGATCGAGGGTTACGGCAAGAGGATCGAGGATTGAAGCAGGAAGATCGACGGGAGGATCGCCGTTCCAGTGCCGGCGGCGAGGTGCGCGGACTCGATCGGGCAGATCAAGTGGCGGGCGAGCATGGGCGGGAAGGGCGAGACAATGCACGGTCTGTCCAGATGGATCGCTCAAATCGCCCCGAACGGGTTGAGCGCTCGCAGCGTCCGGAACGCCCCGAACGACCGCAGAGACCGGAACGGCCGGAAAAGCCGGAGCGAGCTGGGCGCAACTAGATCGACCTCGCTGTCGGTTACGGCGAGATGGCGGCGTCGGGAGACTTGCCCGACGCCGCTGTGTTATGAGCGCTATCGATGGTGTGAATCAGAGATAGAAAGATTGAAGGAGTCATGATGTTGAAATGGACAAGAGTGCTGATCGGTGTCGTTATGTGTTTGGGGCTCTGGGTTATGGTGGGCAATGCGGCGGATAAGACCGATCAAGGTCCACCTTCCCCTGATCGCAATTGGCAGCTCGGGTTTACCCCCAGCTATAGCAGTGGCAACTTCGGGACTGGCACGACCAGCACATTTTTTTATGCGCCCCTATCGATTCGGAGAATGTTTAAAGATGGCGATGTGACCCTGGTTATCCCATTTGTGACCGCGACTAGCGATGGACGGACCACTCTTGTCGGCGGTACGGCTACACGAGTCGACGATAACACGAATAGTGGATCGGGCGGTGGAGGGGGAGGCACTCCTGACGATGGAGGCTGTAGCGGGAAGAATTCTAACGTGAGCGGGAAGAACCGCACGTGCGGAACTACAACCAGAACAGCCGGACAAAAAGTAACGACGTCGGGTCTCGGCGATATTATTCTGAGAGGGCGCTACTATGTAGTGGAAGAAAATGACTATCTCCCGCTTATCGCGGTAACGGGACGGGTGAAGATGCCGACGGCGAGTGCCAGCCAGGGCCTTGGAACCGGCGAATGGGACTATGGGGCAGGCATCGAAATGTCCAAAATGTTGGGCAATAGTTGGATTGCATTTTTGGATGGGGGCTACAACATCATCGGGGATCCCGATGGGCTGAACTTCCAGAATCAATATTGGTATGACGTCGGGGCCGGTTACTACGTGACGAAAGATCTCTTGGCGAGCGTCTATTTCGAAGAGTACCGAGCCATTGTCCCGGGGTTTGTAAATGCCCGTGATGTTTTCTTCGCGGTGAACTATACGGCTTCGGCGGCCTGGAGATTGAATGCCGGTGTGACGCTAGGCGTATCCAATGGGGCTCCGGATCAAGCATTCTCGGTCGGGGCCAGTTACCGATTCTAATCATTTTGTAGGCGTTTACCTTCACCGTGATGACTCGTCTAATAGATCAGGGAAGCAGAATGGGATATTCGGCAGCGGCCATGCAGGGTGAACGAGCATGGCGATACTGCTAGACCCACGAGGAGCGGCAGACGAGGCCAAGTTGGTTGCTCGCTGCCTCAAGCAGGACCAGGATGCATTCGGCCAGTTAGTCGAACGATATGCGACGGTGATTGTGAACTTGGCTTACCGCATGGTGGGGGATCGGACGGAGGCGGAGGATCTGGCCCAAGAGACGTTTGTGGCGGCGTTCAAAGCGCTGCCGACGTTCAGGGCCGAGTCGAAGTTTTCCACCTGGCTCTACCGGATCGCAGCCAACAAGTGCAAGGATTGGCTTAGAGTCAAACGGCCAGGGCAGGGGCTCCAAGATGTCGAGATCGAAGACGTGCTCGACGATCGAGTGGTGGAGGCGCGGACCCCGGAACGGCTCTTGTCGCAGCAGCAAGTTGCTGCTGAATTGGATCGGGCGATCCAGCGGCTGCCGCCCCTCTACCGAGAAGCCTTTGTCTTGAAGCATGTCGAAGGGTTGAGTTACGAAGAGATGCAGGAGATTCTCGGGGTAAATGGCGATACGTTGAAAATGCGGGTGTATAAGGGACGGGTGCAGTTGAGTCGTGAGTTGGCAGAATTGAAAGAGGCGTAGCGATGCGAGAACAAGAGCTGCTGATCCAACGCTTTCTCGATGACGATCTGACGCCGGAGGAGCGGGTGACGTTTCTTCAGGCGATGGATACCGATCAGTCGTTGCGGCGGCGCTGGCTGAACCTTGAACTCGTGGTGAGCCAAGCAGCGCAGTTGCCTCGTGTCGCGCCGTCGGCGCGATTTATGGCGCAGGTGCAGGCCAAGCTTGCGCCGGAGTCCATCAGCCTCTGGGATCGACTCCGCGCAGCCATGACGTTGCCGCGGACGTTGGAGTGGAATCTGGCCGGCGCGATGGCTGCGGCTTGTGTGGTGGTGGTCGCTGTTGTGGGTCTGCTGCGTGTTGGGCCTGAACGGATTGTGGAAGTGCCTGTGCCGGTTGCCGGGGGGCAGGCGCAGCAGGCGTCATTCGCACCTGGGCAAGAGACTACCGTGTTTGTGCGGCTCGTGTTGCTTCAGCCTGGTGCCAAGTCGGTCTCGGTCGCGGGAGATTTTAACGGCTGGAATCCAGGGCAGACGCAGTTGGAACGATCCGAAGGTGGCCTGTGGACGGCGACGATTCCACTGAAGCCGGGACGTTATCAATATATGTTTGTGATCGATGGCAAACAATGGATTGCCGACCCACTGGCAGCAGAGGGGGCAGGCGATGGGTTTGGAGCGCAGAATGCGGTGCTCGATGTCAGTATCTAACAGGATGCTGAAAAAGTCCGCCAGCGGCGTTCTCGCCGCGCTCAGAGGCTCAACGTACCGACGCGTACGCCTCGCCTCTTCGTTTGCTGCGGCCTTGCAGGACGGCCTTTTTGAGCATCCCGTGGCCTGTTCAGATACGATGATAAATGTGCGGAGACCGCATTGCGAATTGGGAGTTTCGATTTTTTTACAGCCTGCGAATCCTCATATCGACTTCCTTGCATCGAGTCGCGCAGTTGGGTACGCTCACGCGCATGAGCAAGATGGTGCCGAGATTCGTGATCGTGCTGTTGTTCATCGGTCTGTCGGCCTGCGCACAGACGATGAAGCCCGAGTTGCCGAAGCGGGTGTCAGGGGGCGTACGATTTACGCTTTTGGCACCGGATGCCACAGAGGTATTCGTGATGGGATCGTTCAACAGCTGGAGCAAGGGGGCCACGCCGATGAAGGCGATTGACCGCAACGGCCTCTGGTCGGCCGAGGTGCCCTTGAATGAAGGGGAATATACCTTCATCTATCTCGTGAACGGCACTCGATGGGTGACGCCGCCGATGGCAGAAGATTTTGTGACCGATGGGTTTGGGCACACGAACGGTGTGGTCGTGGTGCGGTAAGGCGATGCGTATACAAACAAATATACACATGGGGTTGATCATCGTAGCGCTCTGGCTGCCGGTCGCGGCCGTTCAGGCGGAGACGCTGTCGGTCCAAGATCGCGAGGAGATCAACCGGCTTCGTTCGGCCCAAGGCTATTCGGCCGAAGAGGTCAATCAGTTGCTGGACCATGTGGCGAAAGCGGGAGAAAAGGGTCTGCCGACGGAACCCTTGGCCAACAAAGTGAAAGAAGGGTTGGCGAAGGGCGTGGAGCCGAAGCGGATCGATCCGGTCCTACGCCAGCTCGTGACCCATTTTGAGTCGGCGCAAGAAGTTCTTCGAGAAGTCGGGACGCGCGGTGTGGCGGAAGGCAATCGTCAGCGGGCTATCGAGATGATGGCCGATGCGTTGTCCCGTGGCGCCTCTTCGGAGGAAGTGCGGGAACTTGCCCGTGTCTCTCAGGATGGAAAACAGAAGGTCACGCAGGAGACCTTGGCCGCCGGGGCCAAGAGCCTGGCGGTGATGAAAGAGGGCCGAATTTCGTCAAAGGATGGGACTGCGCTGGTGGGCGAAGGCCTTCGCCAAGGGTATCGATCGTCCGAATTGCTCGATCTCAGCCGGGAAGTAAAGCGCCGTGGAGCTGAGTTCCATGATGGCCGTGCGAGTCTGCAGACCCTTCGCGAACAGGTGAGCCGGGGAGAGCGAGGAGACCGGTTGTTTCGGGAAGATCGCAGCGGATCCGGCAGCGGCGACCGTGGCGATCATGGTGGGAGCTCCGATCGAAGCGGCAGCTCGGATCGGGGTGGCAGTGGCGGTGACCGCAGCGGAGGTTCCGATCGTGGCAGCCGACCTGATCGAGGCGGAGGGAGTGGTCACGGAGGAAGAGACCACTAAAATGTGTGATTTGGAGTTATTCTCAGGGCTGCCTTCGTGAGAGGGCAGCCCTTTTCCATTGAATAAAAGGACAAACCCTTGGACGAAACCAATGAGTCTTGGCAGAAGGGGTGCTGCTGGCAAGTGGTTGAATTCTGTGGTCAACACACAGTTGGTGTGCGCGTTGTTGCAGGCAGGGGCTCACACGTTACCTAATTGAGGAGGAAATCATGAAGCAGATGTTGCTCGCCATCAGCGCAGTCATCTTGACCATGGGGCTGGCCTACGCACAGGCAGACGGGCCCGTGATCGATCAGCGGCAAGCCAATCAGGAGAAGCGGATCGATCAGGGGATTGCCAGTGGCCAGCTGAATGAGCGTGAAGCCAATCGCTTGAACAAGCAGCAGGAACACATCAATAAGATGGAAGATAAGGCGAAGTCAGATGGGACGGTCACCAAGAGAGAGCGGGCTAGAATCGACCATGCGCAGGATCGTGCCTCGCGCCACATTGCCTGTGAAAAGCACGACCGCCAAGGTAAGCGGCATCAGTAGATCCTCGGGGGGCTGAGGTGAAAAATAAGAGGGGCTCACGACATCTGTCGTGAGCCCCTCTTGTCGTTCGTGTGAACAAACTTACCGGCCGCGTCCACCACGATCGGCACGCCGATCCGCTTGCCGATCTTGCTGCCGATCTGCCTGGCGATCCATCTGCCGATCCGCCTGACGGTCCATCTGGCGATCCTGTTGCCGGTCAGCCTGTCGGTCTTGCTGGCGATCGGCCTGACGATCTTCCCGCCGATCCGCTTGGCGATCCTGTTGCCGATCCGCCCGCCGATCTTCCTGGCGAACATCCGCCTGCGCGAAGACGATATTCGGCAGAATGGCGGGGGCTGCCATGGCCATGACCAAGCTGGCAATCGTTCCGACTTTCAATAGACTGTTCTTCATGATGTGCGCTCCTTCTGTGCAAGAGAGTGGATGATACGTATGAGTCGCGGCTGTTCTTGGATGGGATGGAACCGGCTCTCTCATCCGGAGGCCCCCACCAATCAACCTGTCACTCAGTAAGACGGCGGGAGTAGGAAAAGGTAAACGCTGTGCATGCAATGCCAGGAAAAAACGAGTCAGCCGTGGGAGGGCGACTGGCTCTTTGAGGCGCAGGGCGATGGTTATAGCAGGACGCCGGCGTGCATGGCTGGATTCGCACCGATACTGATGAGTTGTCACTACGCCTGAGTCTATGTCGGCTGTAGGGCGATTCCTACAATGCGTGCGACAAAGAAAGGATGTCAGCCCGTTCAGCTGAGCAGGCTTCCTGCCCAATGCCTCAATGTATTGAGGTGTTACGGTCGACTTCGGCCTGGCGGCGCTGTAGGACAAATCCGTCGGTAGAGTCATTCTCTCCGTGGATGCCTCTCCGGAGATATAGTGTTTTATCGTTACGTGGTTAAATGGACTTAGAGTGCCAATGCACCTAGTGGGACATGTGATGTGCAGGTATGATGAGGCGTCGGATCAGCGAATGTGTGCGGAGCATGTGATGGCGATAGGCGCTTCTCAGCCAAACGTTTTGATCGTTGAGGATCAAGAGGGGCCTCGAAAGGCCCTCTGTATGATTCTCAGTTCGTTCTATCGGGTCTATACGGCGGAGACGGCTTCTGCCGCGCTGAAAATTATTGGTGAAGGTCCCATGGACCTAGTCATCATGGATGTCGGCCTTCCTGATATCAGTGGAATGGAGTTGCTTCGACGGGTGAGGGCAAGTGGCCAAGCCGTCAAAGTCATCGTGGTGACTGGGAGGGGAAGTCTCGAATCTGCTGAAGAGGCCATGCGGTTGGGGGCTGTGGCCTATCTCCTCAAGCCATTCAATCTTCTCGAGGTCCTGGCCTTGGTGCAGCAGGGAGTCAAGGCCAGTGCTGCTGAGTTGGCCTTGCGGTTGCCGATGATTACGAGAACTGTCTCGCCAGGGTGAAAGCGGATCTCGTTCTCGCTCGTACTCCCCATACGGACACGTCTTTCAGCGGTACTGCCTCCTTGTCGCCACCCGCGAGCCCATGTCTTTGTATAAACGTGGATGGGCTTTCTGCGAGAGGCTGTTTCCTCGCTCTGTTTCGAATATGAAGCGGGGTTGCTACAATGACGTCCCATGAAAGGTCGGATGACTAGTCGCAATCTGTTGGATCGCCTCCCTCAAGAGCGTCGGTCTCTTCTTCGTGAGCTTGGAGCTCTCGCGGATGAACGGGGCGTGTCCCTGTATCTCGTCGGCGGTGTGGTTCGGGATCTGCTGCTGGGGCATGCGACCCTGGATCTCGATCTGACGGTTGAAGGAGATGGTGTTGCTTTCGCTCGACTGGTTGCCGACCGCTATCGCGCTGGGCTTGCGGTATTCGAACGGTTTGCGACGGCGCGACTGGTCTTTCCTGACGGGCTCAAGATGGATATCGCGACGACCAGGCGAGAGTCCTATGCCTTGCCAGGTGTCCTGCCGACGGTTCAGCCTGCGTCGATCGAAGAGGATCTCTACCGGCGGGACTTCACCATCAATGCCATCGCGCTGCAACTGAATCCCGGACAGTTCGGACAGCTGCTCGACGCCTATGGAGGGCAGCGCGACCTTTGTGCGCGTACGATCCGCGTGCTGCATGCAGGCAGCTTTCAGGACGATCCCACGCGCATCTTCAGAGCGGTCCGGTTCGAACAACGGCTCAAGTTCCGCCTTGAGCGCAAGACGAGTCGCCTGCTCGCACAAGCGGCCTCCACGAGTCTGATCCAGCAACTCTCCGGTCCTCGATTGCAGAACGAAATCCTGTTGCTGCTCGGCGAGCGCAATCCGGTGCGGGTGATGGCGCGGTTGTCGCAGTTGAGGTTGCTCCGGTTCCTTCATCGCCGTTTGACCTACACGACGAACGTGAAGCGAGTGGTGACGGCCGTTCCCAAGGCGCTTACCTGGTGGACGCGTCGATTCCCGGATCGTGAGATCGACAAGCCAATCGTCTATTTCATGGCTCTCTCGAGCGAGTCGAGCCCGGCTGTGATGGCGACGATGATCAGGCGGCTCGCACTGTCACGGGAACAAGCCAGGAAGGTGAGTGCCGGCGGAACGTTGGTCGATCGTGTCCTGAAGAGACTGGCCGATGAGGGAATCGTACGCCAGTCGCAGGTCTATCGCCTCTTGGTAGACCTTCCGGATGAGACGCTCGTCCTGGCTCTTGCAAAGCAGATGAGTCTGCAGCAAGCGGCGATATTGAGCGGCCTGAAGGGGCAACTTGTGGCCTATATGAAGAATCGAACGAGCAAGACGGCACTCACGGGACGAGATCTTCAGTCCATGGGGCTGCAGCCAGGACCGCAGTACGGGACCATCTTGGGGAAATTGTTAGATGCACGCATCGATGGAACGATCACAACGGAGGCGGAGGAGCGTGCTTTTATTCAGAAGCGATTTGGCTTAGTCGCTTGAAGGGGAACTGTTTCTGCCCTGGTAGGGTTCGGCGAATGGGACGTTTTCGATGATGGCCGATGAGCCAGCAGGCTGTTCAAAAAGACCGCCAGCAAGGCCGCAGGCGGAGCAAGAACCGGAGGCGTACCCTCGGGGTACGTTGAGGATTCTTGCGAGCCGAGAACGCCGCTGACGGTCTTTTTCAACAGCCTGTTAATTCAGCGAGGTGATGGAGAGGGACACTTCGTTCGGCAACAGTAGCGTCACATTCGCCTGGTGCGTGGGATCCGGCTGAATGAGCGCAAACAGGGGCACTGGTTGTGGCACCGTGCTCGGCGGTAAGGCCAGCAGAACTGGAAAGTCGAGCAGGGGCGATACGGTTGTCAGACTGGCCAGGCGCAGGCGAAAAGCCATGAGAATGTCGCGTAACCGGTTCGTTTGATCTGCTTCAGGGAGTGCGTGGGTTGTGACAATGCCCACTTCCCAGAGCGGTCGGGTGATCGTGACCGGGAAGGTGATACCCAGTTGCAGGGCAGTTGGCGTCACGTCGATCAAGGTTCCGGCTTGAATAGCCGCGTCTCGGTCGCGAATGGCCGGAGGCAGGACTGTCCCCTCTACCAACTCTTGTCCATCGACCGGCTCGAGCGAGAGAGGCTCTTGAGCCTCGTGCGGTTCATGTTGCGCGGACGGAGCCTCCGCGGATTCTTCTACGGTGGAGGGAGCAGAGCTCACGGCGTCTGTGGGAGGCAAGGCCTTCACAATACCGTCGTACACGGCTCGGGCGGCAGCAGACCAGGACTCATCGAAGGGGCGACCGGCAAAGGCCGCATCCGCAGCTTTCTTCTCGTCGTGGGTCAGGGCTTTGGGTGGCGGTGTGTTAGTCATATTTACACCATAAGCCGCTTTAAGGGGATGTCAAGGGGTCGCACGATTCAGGCTAAATTTGAAGCGGTTATTTCGCATGCCGCATGCCGTTGGGAGTTGCGCCAGGCTAGAGTTGTGCAATGCGTGGGGCAAGGTGTAGCCAGGCGAAGTCCCATGCTATAGTCGCCGCCATGGCACGAATCGACTACTATCGGGTGCTGGGGGTCTCGCGCGACGCGTCCGACGACGCGATCAAGAAGGCGTACCGGAAGCTGGTCTTTCAGCACCATCCTGATCGCCACCCCGAGAGCACACAGGCGGAATCCAAGATCCGTGAGCTCAATGCGGCGTATGAAATCATTGGTGACCCGGAGAAGCGGCGGAACTACGATCGGCTCAATTGGGGGGATGAAACCACCCGGGATGAAGCGATCGATCCAGCCGTTATTCTCGACGAGATGGAGCTGAAGCTCTTCGATGAAGGGCGCAAGGAAGTTTTCGCCCTGTTGATGAAAGACGTGAAGCGGATCAAAGCGGAACTCGCCGTGATTCGCGAGCGGACGGTGGCGGATCAAGGATATGACACGTTCAAGGAAGCCATTATTCGGGAACGGGCCTCGGAGGTTATGGAGGAGCTCGTCACGGTTGAGATGGAGGGGCGCAAGCAGCGGCTCGTCGAAGTGGCCACGGAGATGTTGTTGTCCCAAGGGGTGGCAAATCGTGGCGACGAGGGAGGCGTGAGATCGTTGCGCGGACAGCTCGAGGACGTCTTCCGCAAAGGACGCATCAAGGGTTTTGCCAGCGCACTGGAATTGTTCTACGAAAGACGTTAGACGTGAAAGGTGAAACGAAGGAGGTTCTTCTCGTTTTACGTTTCACCTTTCACGTCTCGCGGTTCACGTCTTCGAAAGAGGTCCCGCCGCCCACGTGCCTGCCTGCATGACCCCGACAATCCGGCTGCGGTCGCGGAGCAGGTCGATGTGGCGGATCGGATTGCCTTCGATCAGTAGAAGATCTGCCACTTTCCCCTTCTCGATGGTTCCCACCAGGTCCTGAATACCGATTAAACGTGCGGCAGCGGAGGTCGAGGCGAGAATGGCCTGCATCGGGCTCATGCCGAAGGCGACCATCCGTTCGAGCTCCTGGGCGTTTTCGCCATGAAAGTTAAAGGGCGTCCCCGCGTCGGTGCCCATCGCAATCTGGATGCCGTCACGCAGGGCGTTCTTGAAGCTGACGGCATGACGTTTCGTCATCGATTTGGCCTTGTCGCGAGCACTGTCAGGCACCCCGCACCCGAGGCGGCAGGCGGCCGTAGTGGCCAGCGCGGAGAGGGTCGGGACCATGAAGACACCCTGTCCACGCATCATGGTTGCGGCTTCTTCGTCCATGAGCGTGGCATGCTCGATCGAATGGACTCCGGCGCGGACGGCATTTTTCATCCCCGATGATCCATGGGCATGGGCGGCGACTTTCCTCCCCGCTTGCCCGGCTTCTTCCACGGCGGCCCTGAGTTCTTCCACCGTCATTTGGGCCTGGTCGGGCGAGGTGCCTGGCGTGAGGACACCGCCAGAGGCAATGACTTTAATGACGCCGGCTCCAGCGGCGATTTGTGCGCGTACGACAGCACGGACTTGTTCGACCCCTTCCACTTCCTGACCGATAAACCGGGCATGGCCGCCGATCATGCAAATCGCCAGGCCTGCTCCGACGATGCGAGGGCCTGGCACGAGGCCCGTATCGATGGCCTGCTTCAACGTGAAGATGGCATGGTCTCGCGACCCGACGTCGCGTACGGTGGTCACGCCTGCCTCCAAGGTCTGGTGCGCCGCCCGGCTGGACTTGAGCAATGTCAGTGCGGGCGTCTCGTTCGCGATCGCCTCGACGACATCCGGCTCGGCTCCGAGGCAGAAGTGCACGTGACAGTCGATCAATCCCGGCAGCAGGGTCAGTCCCCGGCCATCGATCTTGGTCGCGCCATGTGGGATAGAGAGCTCTCGATCCGGTCCGACGGCGGCAATGGTCTTCCCTCGAATAATCACCGTGGCCCGTTCGATCGTCCGACCGGTCCCGTCGATGACGCGCACTGAGCGAATGGCAAAGGATTTCATCATGGTATATCGATGGGGATGGTGATGATAATGCCGCCCATCACATCGCCGACTTTGTAGTCGCGGCGCGGGCTGTTGGGATGTTCGTTGTGACAGGTCACGCAGGATTGGGCGACCGCGAGATCCGGATAAATCGTTTGATAGTAGCGGCCACCGTCGAGTCTGACGAACCCCCCGAAGGGTTTTGAGGGATCTTTGGTGACGGTGTCGAGCCCTTTTCGTTCGAAGTCTGTCGTCGCACCGTTCCAGACATAGATCGGCGTCATGCTGGCGAGCCGGAAGGTGAACTTGAGATCCTTTTGTGCGACCAGCCGCCCGGACTCCAAGAGAAATTGTGCAGGCAGGGGTACGCCTTTTTCGTCTCGCCAATGTTCGATCGCGACCGCGAGTCCTGCCTTGCGGAGTTTATCCACGACGTTTTCCGTGTAGTTTTTTCGGTTGGCTTCGATCAAGGCGTGGATATACGACGCGGCCTTTTCCGGCGGAACGAGATCAGCCTTCATCTGATTGGCCAATGTCAGGGCAAAGATCCAGTAGGTGATGACGGCGACAAAAGCAAAGGACCCGCCACCGAGTACCCAGAGTAATGGTTTGTTATCCATGAGAGTGATGTCCTTTGCCGTTAAGACGCCTTGCGGTTATAGATCCGTGCTGCGGCTTGGAGTCCGACTCCGGGAGTGGACAACCACCCGCCGCGAATACCGAGTTCTTCCAACGCATTGAGCAGGGTTAAGACGTGTGCTTCGGTCGATGATTCGCCCATGAAGCCGATACGCCAGACCTTTCCTGTGAGGGGGCCGAGCCCGCCGCCGATTTCAATGCCATAGATCGAGAGTAGCTTCGTCCGTATCTCGGCCTCAGGAATATGGGAGGGGACTGTGACACAGGTCAACATCGGGAGTCGATATCCTGTGGGGGGAAGAGGCTGAAGTCCAAGTTCGATCAAGCCCGCGGTCAAGGCGTCGCTATTGAGTTGATGGCGCGCGAAGCGAGCCGGCAATCCTTCTTCGTCGACGAGGCGCAACGCTTCCCGTAGCGCATAGAGCATGGAGATCGGGGCCGTGTGATGGTAGGCCCTCTTGCCTTCAGCCCAGTAGTCCGCGATCAACGACAGATCCAAGTACCAACTCTGGCAGGGCGTTCGCCTGGCTTTGATCGCATCCAATGCGCGTTCGCTGAGGGTGAAGGGAGACAGGCCGGGTGGACAACTCAGACATTTCTGTGTGCCGCTATAACAGACGTCGATGCCCCAACGATCGACCTCGACCGGGGCGCCCCCCAACGAGGTCACAGCATCGACGAGAAACAGGCTGTCATGCTCGCGGCAGAGGCGGGCGATGGGCTCCAGCGGCTGCCAGACGCCGGTCGATGTTTCCGCATGGACGATGGCCACCGCCTTCACCGGGCCGGATTGGCGCAGTGCCTGTTCGATGGCCTCTGGTTCTATGATTTGCCCCCAGGGGGCCTCTACGCGGATGGCCTTGCCACCGCACCGCTCGACGATGGTGGCCCATCTTGTGCCAAACACACCATTGACCCCGACGATCACGGTATCGCCCGGCTCAACGATATTCACCATCGATGCTTCCATCCCGGCTGAGCCGGTGCCGGAGATTGCGATAGTGAACCGGTTCTTGGTCTGAAAGACGCCGCGCAACAGGGTTTGGATATCGTTCATGATCCCGAGAAAGGCCTGGTCCAGATGGCCGACCAGAGGAGTCGAGAGTGCGCGGAGGACTCGCGGATGCACCATGCTGGGTCCTGGGCCAAGGAGCAGCCGGCGTGGCGGGATGAAGTTTGGAAAGGGCATCACACTCCGAATCTCACAGGATGCTGAAAAAGTCCGCCAGCAGCGTTCTCGCATCGTTCAGACCCTCAACGTACCCTCCGGGTACGCCTCGGGTCTTCACTCGCTGCGGCCTTGCTGGACGACCTTTTTGAGCATCCTGTAGGGGGCTACTCCTGTCGCTCCAGACGGATGAACCAGCGCATGATCATGTTGCCTAGTTTGGTTTTCCCCCAGGCGGAAAAGAAAACGGCTCAGTATAGCGGAGTTCAGTTGCCTTCGGCCACGGGTATTCTGATGGGTCTTTTGCGTGGTCTAGTCACTTTGAGGGGTTTCGAGTCGGAAAATCAGCATGTTATAGTTCGAACTATGATGGAGAGAGAGACTGTGCCCTTCAACGAGTCGCCGCCGCCACAATCCTGGTGGCGAGCCACGGACGCGCCGCCCCCGGTCGGAATCTATCCCGGACGATTTTCGCCCAAGATCACGCTCTTGGCAGCCATATTTCTCGTGGGGGCCTTGGCCATGGTGGTGTGGCTGTCCGCATCGTCATCTAAGCTGGAGCGGATCGAGGCACCTGAGCAAGCGCTCAGTCTGATGGTCAGTCGGACGATGGATGTTCATGAAGGTCTCAAGCGTGCGAGACCATGGGAGCAATGGCTCTTTACCTGGGCCTCCGGCGATCGCGAGGCTGAACAGGCTCATGCGATTGAATGGTATCGAGAATTGGCCAGGGTCTCTGCCGATCCTGTCGTGCCGCTTCAGTTAGCGATTCTTCAAGCTGAGGCCGGCCATGTGTCGCAGGCGCTCCTCTCCGCGCACGACTGGGCCGAAGCGGACGATCCGCTGCCTCAGTTTGCCGATCTGGTGATGGCCGCCTATGGCGAAGGACCGGCTCAGGATGCGGACCGGTATGTCTTGTGGCAAGCCGAGCTGGCAGAGCTGTTGCCTGCCGGCTGGTTTTACGATCGCCTGGCTGAAGGGTTGGCCCGCCGTGCCAAGGATCACGCACTCGTGGTTAGGATTCAGGAACAGGCTGCGGTCCGCGTCGACCGTCAATTTGTCCGGTCGCAGCGCGTCACGCTTGTCGAGCTCAGCGCGCTGGTCCTTGGGACGGTGGGCTTAGTACTCATCTGGCTGAGGCGGAAGGAGCCGTCCAGCTTCGTCAGGCTCCATGAACCGGGCGTGCCGCCGCCCTGGCCAGGCGGAATCGGTGCGGCAGTCTTGCTGCGCGGCGGCGCGATCGGTGCGATGGGTACTGCGCTATTTTTGATTTATGCGCCGCCCGACAATGCGTCGCTTCGGGCATTGGCCATTCCGATGACGAATCTGCCGTTACTCTTTTTAGCCCATCGCCACCTCTTCCGGCCGGCCGGGATGACGTTTGACGAAGGCTTTGGGCTGGAGATCGGATGGGCCCGTGCCGGACGTTTGGCGACCGCGGTCTTGGCGGTGGTGGCTGCCGGGTTGTGGGGCGAGTGGGTGATGGATTGGCTGTCGGAGCCGCTTCATCTGACGAGTCATTGGGCTGAATGGTTCGACGCAGATCTTGTCTGGGCCTCACCGATGCTGACGGCGATCAGCTTGGTCGAGTATGTGATCTTTGCGCCCGTGTTTGAAGAACTCGCATTTCGCGGGCTCCTGTTCGCGATTCTACGCCGGAGGTTCCGCTTCCTGCCTGCCGCGCTGATCAGTGCGAGCATCTTTGCCATTGCCCATGGTTATGGATTGGTCGGTTTCATCAGTGTGCTCTGGAGTGGTCTGCTCTGGGCCTGGATGTATGAAAAAACCGGGAGTCTTTTGCCTGGGATGTTGGCGCATGCCATCAATAATTTGCTCGTTTGTCTGGCCGTGATGGCGTTGTTACGGTAGCGGGCGATCAAACTGGCTTCCAACGTCGTTCTCAACTCAACCCAATCCTCAACGTACCCTACGGGTACGCCTCCGGTTGGGCTTCGTCTGCGGCCTAGTTGGAGAGCCAGTTTGATCGTCCGCAAGAGCCACAATATGTGAAGTTTCTATGTCAGTGTTTGCAGGGCTTCGTATAAGTCCGGGTGCTTCAGGTCGTAGCCTAGCTGAACGCGAACTTTGGCGGTGCTGATTCGTTTTCCCGATGAAGAGTCTTCTTTTGCGGCTGTCGCTGTCACGTTCCATCGCTGTTGCGCGGTGGCGCAGATTTCGCTCCATGTGTGAGGTTGGCCGTCGCTGACATTGTAGACCTCGCCAGGGGTTCCTTTTTCGATGGCGGCGAGGCAGATGGCAGCCAGGTCTTCGACGTGGATCAAGTTCACATATTTCCGTGATGGGCCGACGCGGCCTTGCCTGATCCAATTCAACGGATTTCTCCCGGGCCCATAGATGCCCGCGACGCGTAAGACGATCGCTCCATATGTGTGTCGTAAGAACTCCTCACCCTGAACGCGGGGTTTGGTCAGATCGATTGGCGCGGTTTCATCGATCCATTGCGGCGGGTAGTCCTGAGATTCGCCGACTTCATAGGCAGAGGTGCTGCCGAGTACCACCAGGCGTCTGGCTGAGGCGTTGAGCCAGCCCGCGAAGGCTTCTACCTGATGAAGCGGAGTTGCCGGAAAGCACCAGACGAGATCGGCGCCTATAGGGATATTCATCCAGGTCGAGGGCTGTTCCAGGTCGAATATCACACGTTGTTCCGAGGGCATCTCCGCGAGATGGCAAAGAGGATTTCTGCTCGTGGCCAGGATCGTCCGTCCTTGAGCGGCTTCCATGGTGTACAACACATGCCCCGTATAGCCGGAGCCCAGCAGCACGAGTGGCGAAGTCGAAGGTTGGCTCACTCAATACCCCCCATCCGTAAGGTTGGTTCATCTTTTCATAGTCGAGTAAGATGGCACAACTGTTGCTCGAAGAAGAATTCGTAGGAGAATTCCGGATATGAAACATATCGCCTCAATATTGTCGGTCATGATCCTCGGGTTCAGTCTCCTCAGCTGTTCAGGTGGCGGGAGTGGTGCGGGAGGAGGCACTACTCAGGTCTTTGCGGTATCGACGACCTCGGCAACGTATGGCGTAGTCGGGAATGCCTATTCCTCGACATTGGCTGCCACAGGGGGCACGGCTCCGTTCACCTGGACCTTGTCTGGCGGTACCCTGCCGACAGGCCTCACCCTCAATGCAGGAACGGGTGTCGTGAGCGGCACCCCGACGGCAGAGGGAAATCCGACCGCGGTGTTCACTGTGAGGGACGGCACAGGCAAGGCTGCGACCGGTTCGGTATTGTTTGCGGTGCATCCAAGGACAGATCGCGTATCAGTCGATGGTACCGGTGTGGCAGGTAGCGGTGCCAGTTCGGCTCCTTCCATCAACAGTGACGGAAGCCTCGTGGCCTTTACCTCTCAAGCGGCAAATTTCGTCACCGGTGTCAGCGGCTCGCAGATCTATCTGCACAGTCGGCAAACGAATCAAATTGAAGTGGTTTCACGCGATAGCACCGCAACGATTGTCATCTCGGGAAACGGTGGGAGTAGCGCGCCTTCAATCAGTAGCGATGGGAGCCTCGTGGCGTTTGTCTCGCTGGCTACGAACCTCGTGACCGGAGTCAGCGGCCAACAGATTTACGTGCGCAATCGTCAGACCGGCCAGACCTCCGTCATCTCGAAAAGCAGTGCAGGCGTGGTCGGTACTGGTATCAGCAGTGCGCCGGCGATCAGCGCAGACGGGCGCTATATTGCCTTTGTCTCGGCGTCGACGAATTTAGTATCGGGTGTCAGCGGGGCACAGGTCTATGTGCATGATCGGCAAACGGGGCAGACGACGCTGGTTTCGAAGGACAACAACCTGACTCCCATACCTGGCAATGACAGTAGTTCTACCCCGACGATAAGTTCAGACGGCCAGTTTGTGGCCTTTGCTTCGTTGTCGACCAACCTCGGCGCCGCCGGGGGCAACCGGCAGATCTATGTTCACGATCGCTTGAATGGGCCCAACGGTACGACCAGCCTGGTTTCGAAAGATAGTGCAGGCACGGCCGGCAACGGGAACAGCAGTGTCCCATCGATCAGCGGCGATGGCCGCTATGTGGCCTTTGTTTCAGGGGCCACCAATATTGTGGCCGGGTTCAGTGGGCAGCAGGTGTATATCCACGACCGGAATACGGGCGCGAACGGCACCAATAGTCTCATTTCGCGAGACAATAGTGGGACCCCTAATGCCGGGAACCAAAATAGCAATACACCGTCCATCAGCGCCGACGGACGTTACGTCGCTTTTGTGTCGGCCTCAACCAATCTGATCGCTCTGATCAGTGGACAACAAGTATATCTCCATGACCGTACTGGGCCGACAACGAGCCTGGTGTCTCGAGACAATACGAGCGGAAGTGTCGTCGCGGGTGATGCCGCAAGCGATATCCCTGCCATGAATGGGAGCGGAGGATTTGTTGCGTTCGCCTCGCTGGCGAGCAATCTGGGCACTGGTGGCGGTCAGCACACGTATGTCCGCGCGACACCCTAGCCGATAGAGCTTCATGTTGCGGCATGGTACGATCTTCGTACCATGCCGCTCTCCCGATTCCACCCTCTCATTGCTGACTGGTTTCGTTCGAGCGTCGGTGTTCCCACCGATGTTCAGGTTCAGGCTTGGCCTGCCATTCAGTCCGGTGGCGATGTGTTGATCGCCGCGCCGACCGGCTCCGGTAAAACATTTGCCGCCTTTCTCTCCTGCATCGATCACCTCTTCAAACAGGCCCTGGCGCGTGAACTCGACGACTATACGCAGGTGCTCTATGTCTCGCCGCTGAAAGCGCTCAGCAACGACATTCAGAAAAATCTTCAACAGCCGCTTGCTGAAATAGGAAACGCAGCCTTGTCTGCGGGGCTCTTGATGCCGGAACTTCGTGTGTTGGTCCGCACCGGCGATACGCCGATGGCTGATCGCCAGCAGATGCTCAAGCGGCCGCCCCATATTCTCGTCACGACCCCGGAGTCGCTCTATATTTTATTGACGGCGGAGAAGAGCCGCCGACTTTTGCAGACGGTCCGGACCGTCATCGTCGATGAAATCCACGCTGTGGCGCCGAATAAACGAGGCGCCCACTTGGCTTTGTCGCTGGAGCGATTAGAAGCGCTGACGCTCACGAAGCCTCAACGGATCGGGCTCTCTGCCACACAACGGCCGATTGAAGCCGTGGCGCAGTTCCTGGTCGGCAATCGTGAACCTTCAGCCTGTACCCCTTCGTCCCGCACGGCTCCCTGCACCATCATCGACGTGGGGCATAAGCGCGAGATGGATCTGGCTGTGGAGGTGCCGAAGGACGAATTGAGCGCTGTGGCCACGAATGCGATCTGGGCCGATATCTATGATCGCGTCGCCGAACTGGTCCGGCAGCACCGCTCGACCCTGGTTTTCGTCAATACGAGACGCCTGGCTGAACGAGTCTCGCATTTCCTGGAGGAACGGCTGCGAGATTTAGGCGCCGATGCCGTGGCGGCGCACCATGGCAGCCTTTCGCGCCAGATTCGCTTGTCGGCTGAAGAGCGGCTGAAGAGCGGCAAGACGCGCGTTGTCGTCGCCACGGCTTCCCTGGAACTCGGCATCGATATCGGGGCCGTGGATCTTGTCTGTCAGATCGGTTCGCCCCGTGCGATTGCCACCTGTCTGCAGCGGGTCGGCCGGGCCGGTCACTGGATCAAGGCCATTCCCAAGGGCCGTCTGTTTGCAATGACGAGGGACGACTTGCTCGAATGTGCGGCGCTGATGCGAGCGATTCGGACAGGAGTCCTGGATCGCATTGCCGTACCGCCGGCTCCGCTCGATATTTTGGCGCAGCAGATAGTGGCAGCCGCAGCGACACAGACATGGGAAGAGGACGATCTGTTCAATCTCTGCCGGCGGGCCGATCCCTATCGAGCCTTGGACCGTTCGGAGTTCGACCAGGTGTTGCGGATGTTGGCGGACGGGATTGCGACCAATCGCGGGCGGGGGCTGGCCTATCTATTCCACGATCGGATCAATCGTCGCATTAAGGGCCGACGAGGGGCAAGGCTTGCGGCGATCACCTCCGGCGGGGCCATCCCTGACACGGCGAACTATGCCGTGGTTGCGGAACCTGACGGTACGGTCGTGGGATCGGTCGATGAAGACTTCGCTGTGGAGAGTCTGGCCGGCGATATCATGTTGCTGGGCAACACGTCCTGGCGCATCAAGGGCATCGAGAGGGGCAAGGTGCGTGTGGAGGATGCTCACGGAGCCCCGCCCAACATTCCCTTCTGGCGAGGCGAAGCGCCGTCGCGCACGGCAGAGCTTTCTGCCGAAGTGGCATCTCTTCGCCAGGCGATTGCAGAGCGATTGTCTTCTTCCGATCCGGCTATCAGCCATCAGCGATCAGCCATCAGCTGGATAAAGAGTGAATGTGCGCTTGACCAACGTGGTGCGGAGCAAGCTGTCGCCTACATCGCCGCTGGAATCGCGGTGCTCGGAACGGTGCCGACCCAACAGACGATCGTGGCGGAACGGTTCTTCGATGAAAGCGGCGGGATGCAGCTCGTCTTGCACACGCCATTCGGAGGGCGGATCAACCGGGCTTGGGGCCTCGCCTTGCGGAAGCGATTTTGCGTGACGTTCGATTTCGAACTGCAAGCGGCGGCGACCGACAATGGGATTGTGATCTCACTCGGCGAGAAGCACAGTTTCCCGCTCGATTCGGTGTTCGGCTTCCTGCATAGCCAGACGCTTCGCGAGGTCTTGCTGCCCGCCGTGCTTCAGGCCCCGATGTTTATGACTCGCTGGCGCTGGAATGTGAGCCGTGCGTTGCTGTTGCTGCGTTTTTCCCATGGCAAAAAAGTTCCCCCGCAGATTCAACGGATGAAGGCGGAGGATCTGCTCGGCGCCGTCTTCCCCGATGCCATCGCCTGTCAGGACAATATTGTCGGGGAGCGAACCCGCCAGATTCCTGATCATCCGCTCGTGAACGAGACCCTGCGGGATTGTTTCACGGAGGCGATGGATCTCGACGGGTTGACGGCAATCCTCAAGCAGATTGAAGCAGGGGCCATTCGTTGTGTGGCGGTCGATACGCCGATCCCCTCGCCGTTCTCGCACGAGATCTTGAATGCCAACCCCTATGCGTTTCTCGACGATGCACCGTTGGAAGAGCGGCGTGCGCGGGCGGTGGAGATGCGGCGCACGTTGCCGGCTCAGTTGGCCGACGAGGTCGGGGCGTTAGACCCTGCAGCCATTGAGGAAGTGCAGCGCGAATCCTGGCCCGTCGTGCGCGATCCGGATGAATTGCACGATGCCTTGCTCACGTTGGTTTGGTTGCCGGTCGAGGAACTCAAGGACTGGGCGATGCACCTGCCACGATTGATAGAGGAAGGGCGGGCAATTGAGTTGGTGGCTCGGGACGAGGGGCGAGAGGCAAGAGGCTGGGTGGCGAAAGAACATCAGTCCCAGGTCGAAACGGCATTGGTGGGAGGCGATGAGACGACGCTCGACGCTATCGTGCTCGGCTGGATGGAAAGCATTGGGCCGACGATGGATAGTGAACTTGGAGCGCGATTGCACCTTCCGGTTGAAACGGTCTCTCATTCTCTGCTTCGCCTCGAAGCGTCCGGTCAAGTCCTCCGCGGCCAGTTCCGGCCGCGCTCAGCAATCAGCACTCAGGACTCAGCATTGTCGGGCGCGCCCGAGTGGTGCCATCGCCGGTTGCTGGCCCGCATCCATCGATTGACCATTGGCAGGCTGAGAAAGGAAATCGAGCCGGTCACGGCGGCTGAGTTCATGTCCTTTCTCTTGCGGTGGCAACATGTGGCGCCTGGGGCACGTTTGCATGGAGAGGCGGGGCTGGCTGACGTGATCGCCCAGTTGGCCGGTTTCGAAGCGGCCGCCTCGGCCTGGGAGCCACAGCTGTTACGGGCGCGGTTGGCGAAATATGAGCCGGAGTATCTGGACCGGCTCTGTCTGAGCGGGGCCGTCAGTTGGGGCCGGTTGTCTCCTCATCCGCGGTTGGCACAGGGCAGCGATCTTGACCGACGTCGGATCGTCCCGACGAGTGTGGCGCCGATCGGTCTCTTTCCACGTGAGGAGAGCGAGTGGTTAATGGATGTCTTCCACGCTGACGCCGCATCGGCCGGGCCTGACCCCTTTGTCCAGTTGAGTGCCGTGGCGCAAGATCTTCGTCGGACTTTGTCTGAGCGAGGGGCAAGCTTCTTTGCCGATCTCGTGCGAATGACCAACCATCTTCCGAGTGAAGTGGAAGAAGGGCTCTGGGAACTCGTGGCCACAGGCCTGGTCACGGCCGATGGCTTCGATAATCTTCGCGCGCTCATGGATCCGCGTCGCCGTCGAGCAGAAGGACGAGGGCGGTCTCGCCGGCCCCGTCATTCAGCCGGGCGGTGGTCGCTGCTCCGAAGCGCTTTCAGCCATCAGCCATCAGCTATCAGTCCTGAGCCCTCGCGGTTAGTCGCCTCACGCCTTACGTCTGACGTTTCACGCTCGGTTGAGCCCGTTGCGCGCCAACTCCTTCGTCGTTATGGCGTGGTGTTTCGCGATTTGCTGGCCCGTGAATCGTTGGTCCAGTCCTGGCGCGATTTGCTGGTGCAATATCGGCGCATGGAGCTGCAAGGCGAGATCCGAGGGGGACGTTTCGTCTCGGGATTTGTCGGGGAGCAATTTGCATTGCCGGAGGCGGTCCAGTCGATGCGGGCGTTACGCCAGACCGGCTTCGGTCTGGCTCAGGAGGTCAAGCTGTCCGCCTGCGACCCGCTGAATCTGGCCGGTGTGATTCTCCCGGGACCGCGGATACCGGCTGTCCCGACGAACATGTTGGTGCTTCGTGACGGGGTGGTGGTGCGAACTGTGCTGGGTCGGGGCGCTGCGGACAGACCGAACGAGCAGCTTGAGGGGAGCAGACCGAACCATCAACTCAGGCTGGAATAGCGAGCAGAGGGCAGCGTGCCCCACGGACCACCCGTTCGGTGGTGCTGCCGCGAAGCAGGTCGAACAGGCTGTTGTGCCCATCCGTCATCATCACGATCAGGTCCACGTCGAACTCCGCTCCAGCCGCCAGTATCCACTCGACCGGATCGCCCTTGGCGGCGAGGGTCTCCCACGACCAGCCTGGGCGCTCGGGCTTGGTGAATTTCGGGAGATCGGCTTCTTTCCCAAGATGCACCAGTTCGAATAAGACATTCTCGCTGCCCAACGCACTCGCCAGTTCTGCTGCAAGATCGATGGCCGGTTGCGGGTGCGGCGTATGGACGATGGGGATCAACACGCGGGTGAGGTTGATCTTGCCTGTTTCCGTTGAGACGAACCCCTCGACGCCGGTTGGGACAAAGAGCGTTTTGGTGTGAGTCTTGCGCGATAAGGGCTCGGCCACGGCCTTGTGCGTGAGTCGAGCGAAGCCTTCGCGCTGGTGCGTCGACAGCACTAACAGGTCTGAGGGGTGGGCGATCAACTGCTGGAGGATGGCGTCTGTGGCATGATCTGCGATGGCGCGGACTCGTTTGATCTGGATCCCCAATTTCACGACATCGTCTTTCGAGCTGCCTTCCGGCAAGACGCCCCATCGAGCGAGGAGCGGCCGGATGCGAGGGAAGTCTTCGAAGTCTTTGCGCCCGATGGCGGGGTCGACATGCATCATCGTCAGCTCGCCCTGTACAAGGCAGGTGAGTTTGAGGGCATGGGCGAATGCCGCGGAGTCTTCGGTTGAGAAATCCGTGGGATTAAAAATTCGTCGAAATGGGAGCATCGGTCGAGTATTCCTTATTCAATGTTTAGCGAGCCAGCGTCCGCACCTGTTGGACCTGGGTGTCTCGATCGGATGTGGTGAGCGCTTCGAAGTTCGCCTGGGCCTTGCTGTGAAAGGCGGTCTGCTGGTCGTCCGGTAATCCTAGAAGAGTGCCAAGCGATGTCACGTATTCCCCACGCCCTCGTGCCAGATCCTGCTCCACATTGGCCTCGTTCAGGGCCAAAAAGGCCGTGAGCTTATGTTCGGGATGCAGGAGCCCGTCTTCATTCCACCAGGTGCGGCCGGACGTCGTGCCTGTCACATTGGAGGTGGTATCGGTCGTTTCCTTAACTGTGGCTTTGAGTGTGCAGCCGGATGCCAACAGCAGAAGCGCTGGAAATAGGGCCAAAACAGCATGTTGTTTCATCACGGTCCCTCCTCTGTGGGGCATGGAGTCGAAGGTCTTATCGCAGATCGTATTCGTTATATATAGCACAAGAGCGCTGGCGTACTAAAGTTCAACCTAGTGGGCGCCGATAGGAGAAGTACGCGGCAAGTCGTACTGAGCCTGTCAAATCGAGGAGTGGCATCATGTCCGTTCAAGCGCTGACCCAAGTCGATCCGAACCAGTTCTTCAACCTGTCGTCTTCGAACAATACGGGCGCTCAGCGATTGGATACGAAGGTCGGCGGGGTTGCGGTCTCCACCGACTTCTCCGGTCGCCTCAGTGTGACGACGGCGGAAGGCGACAAGATTACCCTCTCAGCGGATATTGAATCCGATTTCCGCGCGGTGAACTATACGTCCCATGCCGCCGGCAACGGTACGACGACGGATATTGAGGCGAAGTATGCCGAGTACTCGCTCAAACAAGAATTCGGGGTGACGGTCGAAGGCGATCTGAACGACCAAGAGGTGAAGGACCTTTCCAAACTGTTTCGGAAAGTCGCGAACATCTTCAAGAAAGTCTTGAGCGGACAGGATGATGCGGCCCTGGCTAAGTCTTCAAAGCTGAGCGAGAGTTTTGGCGACTACTCCTCCCTGTCCGGTTTGGACCTGAGCGTCGACTTCGAACGGACGGTGACGCGCTTTGCTGCGGCATTGACCGGTGAGACGGCGAGCCAGCCCGACACGTCGACTCCTCCGACCATTCCGTCTGCCCCAACACCTCAGGCCGTCACCTTTGGTCCGGCACCCACGACGGAGGAGGCGATCCCTGCTCCGTCTTCCGATACCACAGTCCCTGCGATTCCACCTCCGGCTCCAACCACTGAAGCCGTGACCCAAGGTGAGGCGCCGACGACGGCAGCGGCGATCCCGTCTCCGTCGACTGGTATCACGGTGCCAACCCAGGGTGCGGCGCCTGCGGCTGTGCCAAGCCAGACCTCGTCGATCGTGCAGCAAGTGTTGGATGCGACGAAAAGCGCACGGATCGAGACGGACAAGCTCGGCAAATATTTTTCGCAATTCCTGAAGAACTTCGGGAAGACATCGCAGAATGAGAAGGCAGGCGAAACGCAGCAGGCTGAAGGGGCTCAGACGAATCCGGCTCCTACGGCTCCCGAACAGGCGGGGAGCTCGGTCTATCTGGCCTACCAGTCAACACGACAGACGACGTTCTCTCTTTCAGTGAGAACGTAGGGCAACAGCGTCAGCTTTCGGGTTGGCGTCAAGCAAGACACGGCGAGGTGTGGGACTCCCACATCTCGCCGTTGTCGTTTCAGTGCTAGCAGGCTGCAGGAAACTCATCTCGGTATAACAGGGCTTCGATTGCCTGTACGTCTAGGGGAAGCCTGGTCTATCTGCTCCATCTGGTTGATTTGGTTCATCCGGTTAGTTTCGTTCAACCAACAAAACCAGATAGACCAGACAAACCAAACAACGGTCTTCTTAGGCGGACAGGCGGGGAGTAGCCAGACCGCCCTTCTTGCTCGCTGAGGCCGCACGATCAGAATGTGCTCCCTCAATGCGCGCAGTAAAGGACGATCTGGCTACTCCCCTATTTAAACGATGAGGGAGTGAACTGGAAGACTAGGTTCGCTGCTGATCTCCGGTGCTCGCGCAACGCGCGGCCTGAGAAGGCCCTCGTTGGACGTGCGCAGTAGGAGATCGAGCAGGCCTCCCCCATTTGAGATGGAGGCGAAGGGGTCTGGCCAGTTAATATGTTTAGCGGGCGTTGAGTCGTTGGGCAACCGCTTGGGCGAACTGCCGAAAATCGTCGAGGTGACGGCTGCAGATCTGATAGACGATGTTCCAATCGATGGTGTGATAGCTATGAACCGCAATGTTTCTGAATCCGACCGCTTTTGTCATACGGTCAGCCAGGGCAGGGGTGATGATCTGAAGGTTCTTGAGCGCGTCGAAGTTCTCCGCCATGGTGGCAGGCGGACGGGCGTCGGTTTCGGCAATCAGGTGGGAGGCAAGATCCACGGATAATTGCACGGCACGTTGGAGATTTAGGGCGATGATGTCTTGCAGGTCGGGGTTCTGTGCCAGTTGATCGGAAGACGACGGCGTCTTTGTCGCGATTCGCTCGACGCAGCGGCGGAGGGATTCGAGCTTGGCTTCGACTAGCCCGCATTATTCACGAGGGTTCGTGACGGAACCGTTGAGACGTCAAGCGAGACGGGCGCGCGGAGTCGTGAATGAGGGAGGCATACTTAACACAGTATGTTGACCGAGTGAGCGGCGAGCCCGCCCGCCGTCAGGCGTGTCGTAGCGACGTATCGGCGGTTGTAGTAGAAGCTTCCGTGGGTAATGCGGGCTGTGTTCCGATCCATGCCTGCCTTCTTTCCGCGAGGATGCGGCGATAATAGGGCATCACGTCGGCCTCTTCATAGACCACTCGCAGGAGCAGGTCGGCATAGCGTGTCCGGTCGGTACAGAAAATCAAACACCCCTTCGTCAGAATCTGTTGCAAGAGTGGTCCGTGAGTCTGTGAGAGATCGATCAGGTCGATTGGCCGACCCATCGCGACCGCCAGTTCTTCGATGAGCTGAAGTCGGGTCTGCGGACTGAGCGGCGCGGTCGAAGCCACGGCAAGATCCAGGTCGCTATCGGCTCGTTCGCGTCCGGCCGCGAGCGAGCCGAAGAGGATCGCCACGGCGATAGATGGATGGCAAGCCAAGACTTGTCTTATTGCAGCCTGAACCCTGGCGCTTCCCTCAGAAGTCATGTGGCCGGTGTCGCTCATATCTCTTCAGTTATCACGAATGGTCTGTGGGCGCAAGGGAAGGAGGGCGAGGCGGCTGGCGTAGTCTCTTTGCTCGCGGAACGCGCGCCCTCCGAAGGGGGAGAGAGGGCAGGCTAGGTGATCTCCTGTGCTCGCGCAACGCGCGGAGGCTCGTCTGTCTGGTTCTTCTGGATGAATTTCCAGTCCGACCAACCAGACAAACCAGATAGACGAGATAGACCAGGTGAACAATTTTCGTTGGACGCGCGCAGTGGGAGACTATGCAGGCCACTCTCTTGAAGCGAGGACGCGCAAGCTTGGAATGAACGTTGACAAGTAAGTGAACACGCGCAAGAATCACGCACAAAGTTGTAGACCGTCGGGGCGTACTATTTCCGCTCAATACCTGCAATAAATAGGTTTATTATGATCACCTCGGAACTAATGCAACGCATCAAGTCGGCAGGTTTCTATCCCATCCCTGTTGAGGGAGGCGCTACCCGTGATGAGCCGACGGATTTTATGTTCTCCGGCTCGTTGGAGGAGTTTTTTGAGGCGGCAAAGGCGTTGGGGGTGACGGTGATTTTTTTCTTCGTCTCGAAGCTCGGCGAAGAAGATTTTAATTATGATTTGGATTACGACGTCAAGGATGGTGGTGAAGACTTCGAGGAGGAAGTATTGAGTTCGGATGAGTCTGCGGGAGATGCAGAGAGTTTTGATTTGACGGTTGCATTGCCGTCATTGGCAGACTTTAGGAAGTATATCGGAGAGGAGTGTCAGTTTCTATTGATCGCAAAGGGTCAGTTGGCTGCACTGAGCTTTTCTTTATCTGAGGCTTGGTGGGATTCATTTGAGGGGCAACAACAAAAGGCTATCGAGAAGGTTGCTGAAGACCGGGAGGCGATTCGCGAGAAGATGGATGCACAGAGGTTGAAGCAGGAGGAGCGCGTGCTTGCCAAGACCCGGAGTCTTTTGGACGACTCAGAGTTTTGTCGCATCCCCACGCAACGCGGTATGCGAGCATATGCCCTTGAAAAGTTCTCTGAGTTAGATGAGGTGGATGATTCCCGTCTCACACAGGAGATTCAGAAGCTGAGCGATAAAGCTAAAGCGAGAAAAAGAAGGTGATGAGAAAGACTGGAGCAGGAAACGGGGACATTCTGAATTTCTGTAGGCGACCGTGCGTTTCTCGGGAGCTGGGTAAGGTTCCAGGAACCATTGATTGCCATGTGTCGGTGAGTCACTGATGGATCATTTTGAGAGCATCATCGCTACACTGCTTGAAGCGGATGGCTATTGGGTACGTAGATCTTTCAAGGTCAACGTGACAAAAGAAGAAAAGCGACAAGTCGGAAAGCACTCCAGTCCGCGTCAGGAGATCGACTTGCTAGCGCTTCATTTCGCTAGAAACGAAGTGCTTGCCCTTGAGGCAAAGTCTTTCCTCGATTCTCCGGGTGTCAAACTCGCACAACTGCAAGAAGAGCACGATGTGCCAAAGGGGCGCTACAAGCTTTTCACCTCAAAGCGCTATCGCTCAATCGTTTTCTCAAGGTTGTTGCAAGACCTCGTTGCCTGCGGCATGGCGAGGCCAGATACGAAGATTTCCCTCGGTCTCGCTGCTGGCAAGGTCTACCAAGGGCAAAGCGGGCCACTCCGTCAGTTCATGGAGCAGAATAAATGGATTTTTTGGTCACCCGAAGACATAAAACACAAAGTCACCGTACTTGCGGAACGTGGGTACGAGAACGACCCAGCCATCATCACCGCCAAGATTCTCATGCGTTGACACATACCCATTCATTCCAGGGGAGCAGGAAAATGTTCCAGGAACCATTGATTGCCGGTTTTAGGTAGCTTCACATCGAGAACACCATGCTTGAACTCAGACCGACCTGCGAGCACTGCAACAAGGCTCTGCCGCCTGAGTCGCTTGAGGCGCGGATCTGCTCGTATGAGTGCACCTTCTGTGTGACGTGCGTTGAGCAGGTTCTGGGTAATGTCTGTCCCAACTGCGGCGGTGGGTTCGTCCAGAGGCCAATCAGATCTGCGACGAATTGGAACGGCGACAACTTCCTCGGGAACGATCCGGCTGGCACGAAGGTGAAACATCGACCGGTCGATGCGGCGGCGCATCGCCAGTTCTTGGCCAAGCTCAAAACGATCCCGCCGGACAAGCGCTAGAGGGTTAATTTTCCATGGTGAGAGTCTCGCCCATTCAGCTTGAGCGATGAATCGAATCAAACACATCTCGCGTTGGCTGTACGGCCTGTTCTTTATGGCGGCCGGAGTGAACCATTTCCTAAACATGCCGTTTTATCTGAGCATCATGCCGCCCTATCTGCCCTGGCCTGTGGCGCTGGTGTACCTCAGCGGCGTTGCGGAGATCGGGTTGGGAGGTCTTCTGCTGTTCGAGCGGTGGTCCCGGTTGGCGGCCTGGGGATTGATCGCCTTGTTGATCGCGGTCTTTCCTGCGAATGTGCATATGGCATTGCACCCTGAACTGTATCCCTGGGCTTCGCCGCTTGGGTTGTGGCTCCGACTGTCCCTTCAAGGCATATTGATCGCCTGGGCCTATTGGTACAGCAGGCCGCAATATGAGAAGGCGGGGACTGAAAGGTGTCCCAGAAGCCATTGATGCCCCTCTCGATCATGGCTGTTTTCATCAATGATGGTGTACATAGAACGAACGAGCAATTGCTCCAGAGTCTTATATCTTTTCTCAGTAGTCGATAGGCGAACTCAATCTTTCACGTAAGGAGAGATATTGAATCCCCGAGACCACCATTGCCGCCATTCGACGCGAACACTGCCGCTCAAAAAGTTCGCATGGCCGAAGATGCCTGGAATACCCGCGACCCGCAGCGGGTTGCCATGGCGTACACGCAAGACAGTGTCTGGCGAAATCGCGCGGAGTTCCTGGCTGGACGTGACGCCATCGCGCAGTTTTTGACTCGAAAATGGAGCAAGGAGTTGGACTATCGGCTCATCAAGGAGTTATGGGCGTTCTCCGAGAATCGTATTGCGGTGAGGTTTGCCTATGAATGGCATGATGATGCCGGCAGGTGGTTCCGGTCCTACGGCAATGAAAACTGGGAATTCGACGAGCAGGGGTACATGCGTCGCCGTATCGCCAGCATCAACGACCTGCCGATCAGCGAGGCGGAGCGCAAGTATCACTGGCCGCTGGGGCGTCGCCCGGATGACCATCAAGGGCTCTCAGACCTGGGCCTCTAGCTGCACGAGGTCGATCGGTTCGGCGTATCATCCGGTTTCATGGTCCGGCCCTGGTCCTTTTTACAGGTCAGTCGTGATGCGTGAGCGTAGTAAGGCTCCAGGGGTCATTGATCCGTGAACATTGGATTGAGCGGGAGTCAGCATGAGCAGGGGGTGGTATGGGCTCTGACGACCTCATTTGAGTAGGTTCGTACCTTTCCGTGCTGGGTATCATGGCCACATGGGAACTGGTGGCGCCGCGACGAAGGCTGACGGCTTCGAAGCTCTGCCGATGGGGCGGCAATCTCACGATCGTGATCCTGAATACGGTGATCGCCCGGTTGTTTTTCATGGGCGGTGTGGTGGCAGTTGCCGCCATGGCGGAGGAACGTGGGTGGGGTCTGTTGAACTGGATCGAGGGGCCGGTCTGGCTCGAATTCGGGCTGGCGGTGGTGGCGCTCGACTTCATTATCTACTGCCAGCATCAAGTGTTCCACCTGGTTCCGATCCTCTGGCGGTTCCACATGATGCATCACTCCGACCTGGATCTGGATGTGTCCAGCGGGGTGCGTTTTCATCCGGTCGAAATCGTGATCTCAACGATGGTGAAGGCCGCAGCGGTACTGGCGTTGGGAGTGGCCCCTTTCGCGGTGGTCGCCTTCGAGATTGTGCTCAACAGCACGGCCCTGTTCAATCACAGCAATGTGCAGATGCCGGTGAGTCTCGATCGCATACTTCGGTGGTTCGTTGTGACGCCGGACATGCACCGCATCCACCATTCAGTGGACGTGCGCGAAACCAATAGCAACTATGGTTTCAATGTGCCCTGGTGGGATCGGTTATTCGGAACCTACTGCGCGGAACCGGCCCTGGGACAACTGGGGATGAAGATCGGCCTCGAACATCTGGGTCCCCCGGTCTGTTTGAACCTGTTCATGATGCTGCGGTTTCCGTTCGTCACGCAGCTTGGGCGCTATGTTGGGCGTATCCAACCATGATTCCTGTCTAGCAGGATGCTGAAAACGTTCGCCAGCTTCGTTCTCGGCTCATCGAAATCCTCAACGGAGACCCGGCCGCCTCACCGACTTGGCGGCGCGCACAGACATGGTGCTCCTTATTCGTCGCACCGTGCGCCCCCAGGGGTACGCCTCCGGTTTCGATTCCCCTGCGGCCTTGCTGGACGAACGTTTTGAGCATCCTGCGAGGCTGTTCTGATTTTTGACGAACCGCCTCCGCCTACAAGAAGATTCCGGTATAATCCCTCTCATGCTTGAACTGCTGCTGGTCCTCGCGAGCCTGGTGGGATTTTGCGTGATCGCGCTCATCACGCTCGTCGTCACGCCGCAGATCATGATCGAGTTGGGGCTCTGGGTCTTGGTTGCAGGCCTCCTCGTCGGGATCCCGACGGGCCTGTGGTATCACGTCGTTCTCTACCGACAGCTCAGGCCACGCACGACGCTCCCGCCTCGTTGGTGGAGGGCTCCCGTCGAGCTCCATCCGTTGCTGACGCCGCAAGAGTTCCGGCGAGTAAAGCCCTGGTTTGTGGCTGGAGCCGCCGGGTTTCTGCTCTGCTGCATCGGTGGAGTAGCCGCGATTGTCGGGCTGGTGGTGATCAACTTCTTGTAGGATGCTGAAAACGTCCGCCAGCTTCGTTCTCGGCTCATTGAAATCCTCAACGTACCCCAGGGGTACGCCTCCGGTTTCGATTCGCCTGCGGCCTTGCTGGACGAACGTTTTGAGCATCCTGCGAGGAGGTTCAGGAAGTTTCTCGCGCTAGCGACCGAGCGGAATCTCGACGGAGAGCTGTGCCGTAGAGGCTGGGTCTTGGTTGATGACATAAGTGGCTTGTTCCTGCGGGACTGTTTCTTGGAGTTGGTCGGGAGAGAGCCGGTCGAACAGGGCGGCTTCCTGCCTCGTGATCGGTCCAAAGGGGACTTGGGAGAGGCGGACCGTGAGGGTGACGGGACCGTTTTTCTTTGGCAAGGGAATCTGTTGTCGCTGGCCCGCGGTAATCTTCAGGGAGATTTGTCCGGTTTTTTTATCAGGCAAGAGCAATTGCGTGGGTGAGGAGCCGACCGTCATCCAGATTTGTAGATAGGAGGCTTGATTGGCCTCCAGGGCGAGACGTGCAGGCGCGGTATTTTTCACGGCCGTCGCCGCATCCACTTCCCGATCCTGCCCATCTGTTCCAGAAACGACAAAGCTATAGCGGAGTCCTAATGGTTTGAGTTGGGCGGCTGCTTCCACTGCTTTTCCTGCCAGCGCGAATCGATCCAGTTTCCGCTCAGGCCGGTTCGATTGGGGCGCCGACTCAGCAAGCGGTTTGCTGAGTCGCTCTTGTTCTTGAGCCATTCCGGGACTATCGGCCCTTGCCGCGTCCTCGCCGTAAAAGAGCGTTCGTGCACTGACTGCCGGTGCTCGCATGGGGGCAGGCACGGGGACTGTAGGTGGTGCGGCGCTCGCTGCAAGTTTCTGATCCTCAGAGGAGCCTAATTCCTGCGATGTCTTGCCAAGTGCGGCGACAGGAGCTTCGGCTTGTTTTTGTCCTGGGTCTTGTTCGTTCCCCTGTTGCCGCCTGTCCCGCGCGAGATCCGATGCCCTCTGTTCTGGCTGTGAAGGCGGCTCAGTCTGTTCTCTCTTTGCCATCTTGTCGGCAAGGGTGTCTTTCTTTGAAGAGGGAATTGTCGATTCGAGGCGCTCCTTGGTCTTCGCCTGGGGCTCCGTGACGTAAGGCTTCGCAGGCTGAGAGGCTGGAGCAGTTGTTGTCGGCGCTGCTGCGGGCATTGCCTCTTCAGTGACGATCGATTGCGCCGCCTGTTTCAGACTGTCCTGATAAATCCTGATGCCTAATACGACTGCGAGGGCCGCTGCGGTCAGGCCTCCGGCGAATGCCAGCCCGGCCGGTCGCCTGAACCAGTCTAGCCACGAGAAGGATCCTCCTGCGCCTGAGGCGCTCTTCTGTCCCAGTGACGCGAGGAGTTTGCGGCGTACGACAGGGTTGGCCAGCAACTCTTTCAGCGCCTGTTCATCGGCTAGCGTATTGAAGAGCTGCTGGTCGTGCAGTGCAGCGGTGAACAGCTTTTGACGCTCCTCCTGAGTGAGTGTATCGGCTGCAAATCCGCCCAGCAATTATTCGAGGTCCGGCTCAGACATTCTTAACCGTCATTCGTGAAACGTGAAGCGTATCTCGCTCAGGACTCAGCACTTCCCCCGTCATTCCCAACTTCCGCCCATGAGAGTTAGTAACTGTTTTCTGCAGCGCAGATCCCACGTGTAAATGGTGTTGATCGAATTCTGGCCCATCAGCTTCTGGATTTCAGGAAAGCTGTTGCCTTCCAGTTTCCACTTGAAGAGTTCGCGGCAGCGTTCGCCGAGTTGGGCCAGCGCGATCAAGAGTCGATCGACGCGCTGTTTCTGATCCAGCGCCATGGCTGGATCGTCGCCGGGATCGGCGAGCGGAAGGTCGTCGACCGATTCCTGCTGATACTCGCCTCGCCGGAGTGACTTGCGATGGGCATCCAGCATTTTGAACCGGAGGATCTGAAAAGCGAGCGGAACCAGCTCGGTCAGTTCCGTGACGCGCGCATATTTGTTGTGAAGGACCGAGAGCACGTCTTGGACAAGGTCCTCGGCGCGATCCCTCGATACTCGTAATGTCGCGAAGGCCAGAATCCTTTCGCGCAGGCTGGCAAGTATCTCCTCGCGATCCATAGACATGTCGCGCTAGCTGGTCGTTTTCGCCGCTGTATGGGGAAGCAGGTCTCCCAGCGAGCGGAAGCCTAATTTCAGCCCATTGCAGACCTCGACTTGCCGGTCGAAGCGGTTTTTGGTCTGCATCATCTTACGCAGCGTCCCGAAGGCGACGCGACCCCAGGCGGCGACGTGGAACACGGACAGGGGATAGTCGGTGCCGAAGAGCAGGCGTTCATGCACCTCAGGATACTTGCGAAGATGCAGGAGCATTCGGAACCGGTTGGGCAATGTGAGAGCAGAGATGTCCGAATAGAAGTTCGGGTAGCGCTGCACGAGGTCCCGCAACGTGGGCAGAAACTTTTCATAGAGGATCAGGCCGTAGCTGCAGGCATGGGCGGCGATAACGGTGGCGCCTTCGTCGAGCGGCATGCGAAGCCGCTCCGGGTCGCCGACCGATTGATCCTTGCCGATCAAGCTGAACTCGTAGCCGACGTGACTGAGGAACGGCAAATTCCGTTCGGCTAGTGCCCGGTAGAAGGGTTTGTACTTCGGATTGGCCGGGTCGAATTGTTTCGCGTTCGGCAGCACTTTTACCAGGACCGCGCCGGCATCGGCGCAGCGATGGACTTCATCGATGGCGTCGCGCCGCTGGGGATTGATCGAGACCCCTGCGAGTAATTCATGCGGGTGGGCCTGCGCCGTCTTCAGCACATAGTCGTTGCTGATGAGGAAATCCGTGTGTTCTCGGCTGAGCAATCCGTTGTGATCGTAGACGCCGTCCATGCCGAGGAGTACGGCTTTCTGCACATGGCGGGAGGCGCGGAGTTCGACCAGGAGGTCGTCGAGATATTTCTGATTGGCCTCGCGAGGGCGATCGACAGAAAGTCCGTGTTTCCAGAACAAGAACCGAAACAGCGGACTCTTCAACATCTTGGGCGAGATGTAGCAGCCGTTGTCGCCATCGGGCAACGCAGCCAGATGGACATGACAGTCGATCAGCGATTTTGTGGCAGGTGGCATTGTCATACTACTTCGTATCTCGCGAGATACGACTCACGAAAGACGTTTCACGTCTCCCGATAGCCGTTCCATCGCGATACGCTTGAGACCGCGCAGGTCCATCTTGCCAGTGCCCAATACTGGTAGTGCCTCGACTTTGATGAAGTTTGCGCGTGATGGAATAAACAAGTTCGGGAGGCCGTTTGCTGCGAGCTTGGCCACGATGCCGGGAATCTGCGCTTCATCGAGGGTGTGGAGGACGGCAAGCTGTTCACCTTTCTTCTCATCGGGAATGCCGGTGACGGCGAAGACTTGCATGTCGCCGCCTGCCGCCTGCTGCAGGGCTTCTTCGACGCGGCCATGCGGGACCATTTCCCCGCCGATCTTCGAGAAGCGCGAGAGCCGGTCGGTGATCGAGAGGAAGCCGTCTTCATCCAGGGTGGCGATATCACCGGTGATGTACCAGCCATCCTTCATGGCTTTGTCGGTGAGATCTTTCCGGCCCAGATAGCCGTTCATCAAGTTGGGGCCCTTCACGAGCAACATGCCGGGGTTGCCTGGCGCAAGGATCTCATAGCTGTCGGGGTCGACGATGCGTACGGACACGCCGGGCAGCGGCTGCCCCACGGTTCCTCGCCGCGAGGCCACTTGAAAGAATCCCGAGGCGCGGAAGTCCGGGCAGTTTGCCGCAATGACAGGCGCACATTCGGTGACCCCATAACCCTCGACGGGGGTCACGCCGAAACGTTCCTGGAACGACTGCATCAGCCGCATCGGCAGCTTTTCGGCTCCCGTGATGATCACGCGCAGGGTGCTGAATTGTTCCGGCGTGCAGCGCCGCTGATAGAGCTGGAGAAAGGTCGGCGTGGCGACCAGGAGCGAGATGCGATACCGGCTGCAGAGTTCTCCGATCGCGCCTACGTCGAGCGGCGAGGGATGAAAGACGACCCCGGTGTTATGTCGCAAGTAGAACCACAGGAGCATGTAGCCGAAGGAATGGAAGAAGGGGAGGATGCCGAGGGCGCGATCGGTGTTGCTGATATGGATGACCTGGGAGGCTCCTTCGACGTTGGAATTGATGCTGAAGTGGGAGAGCATCACGCCCTTCGGTTCGCCTGTGCTGCCGCTGCTGAAGATGATGGTGGCGAGGTCATCCATGCTGGTCTTACGCATCTGGCCGCAGGCCCGTTCTACCACTCGTATTGGGGCGAACAGGGCCAACAGCATCGCGACGAATTTCTTGCCGCCGCTGATTGTTTTGGCGAGGTCTTCGAGCCAGAGGATGGTGGTGCCCTGCGGGATGTCGAGCTTCGCTTTCTCGATAAATTGGCGGCTGGTGAGCACCGTCTTGATCGAGGCCTGTGCGATGGCCGATTCCAGGCCGGCCTTTCCAACCGTGTAGTTCAGGTTGACGCTGGTCTTGCCTGACAGTGCGGCGGCGATATTGATCAAGGCACCGGCGACGCTGGGTGGCAGGAGTAAGCCGACATGCTGCTGTCCTTCCCAATGGGGTCTGAGTATTCTGGCGAGTACGATGGTGCCGATCAACGCCTGCAGTGCGGACACGTGCGGGCGTGAACTATCGGCCAGGGCAAAGGTAAAGGGATGCCGCCGCCAGGCTCTCACGATAGGACGATGCAGGGTTTCCTGATCGGCTTTGCGCAGATGCCAGGCAGTTTCCCCCAGCTCACGGACGAGGCGGCGGAGTTCATAGGCCGGGGTCGAGGAGGGTTGCGGCGCTCCGAACGACACGGTGACGGGATAGGGGACTCGCTCCGGCCATTTGCCGACGAACCGTCCGTTCGTGAAACTGAAGATGCTGCCCCAGATCCGGTCGAGGTGGACCGGAATGACAGGGACGGTTCGTCCCTTGACGATGCGTTCGAAGCCCCGTCGGAACGGCAAGAGTGTTCCGGTCCTGGTGATCTGGCCTTCGGGAAAGATGCAGACGATTTCGCCGTCGTCGAGCGCCTGCCCCGCGCTACGCAATGCTTGGAGGATCACGCGGGGGCCGCCTGCCGACGAGATCGGGATGACGTTCATGGCGGTCATCAGTCGTTTCAAGATCGGGTGTGTCGCATAGGCGGCATCCACAACGAACCGGATGGGCCGATCGACGGCGGCCATGAGCAAGAATCCATCAACGAACGACATATGGTTCGGGACGAGCAATGCCCCTCCCGATTGGGGAACATGGTCCTGGCCGACGAGGCGGAGGCGATAGAAGGTATTCGTGAAGATCACGAGCACCAGCCGCAGAAACGCATCGGGCAAAAGCCAGAGGGCCCAGGCCGTGCCTCCGATGGTGAAGCAGGCGGTGGCGAGAAAAATACTGCTCGTCGAGAGTCCCGCATTGGCCAGGGAGCCGCCGGCGAGGGAGCCCAGCAGAATACCGGTGAAGACGCAGGTGTTGGAGAACGAGATGACGGCGCCGCGCCGATCGGGTGGCGATTTCCATTGAAGAATGGCGTTCAGCGGCACAAAGACGAAGGCGCTGGAGACTCCGAGGAGTCCCATCACCAGAAATGTGTCGAGCAGTAACGGCGTCAATAGTCCAAGCAGCGCGAGTGCGAGAAACACCCCCGTCGCTCCCAAGGGAATCAGCCCGTACTCCACCCGGTTTTGAGAGAGCCGACCGACCAGCATGGCGCCGAGCCCGATACCGACGGACAAGACCGTGAGCGGGAGTCCCGAGAGGGCATCGGAGAGATGGAGGACGGCTTTGGCATAGACGAGCACGTTCTGGGCGAAGAGGCTTGCGATCGTCCAGAAGAAGATTTCCCCAGGGATGGCCAGACGCAGCATCCGCTCCGATTGGATCGCGGCCCAGGCGCCGCGGATCGTCGAGCCGACGCCGCCGGTTGCACGTGCAGGGGAGACGTGGGGAATGGCAAAGGCTGCGACCAGGCCGACGAGCGACAGGGCGGCCAAGGCGAGTGGCGCGAGCCAGAGTCGATCGCCGGCTGCTTGCAAGAGAAACCCTCCGGCTGCCGTGCCCATCAAGATGGCGGCAAAGGTCCACATCTCCAGGAGGCCGTTGCCGGCCGCGAGCCGTTCATGCGGAATCAATTCGGGGAGGACGCCGTATTTCGACGGGCTGAAGAGCGCACTGTGCACGCCCATTCCGCACAAGACGATCAGGGGCAAGATGCCGCCCGTAGGGTTTAGCCAGAGCGCAGCGGTGCCCGCGCTCATGAGGAAGACCTCGACGATCTTGATCGCGATGATGACGGTGCGTTTGCTCAGACGATCGGCCAAGGTGCCGCCGACCAATGACAGCAGCACGAGGGGCAAGGTGAAGATGATGAAGGTGAGCGCCGTTTGTGTCTGTGCCGCAGTCTCCAGCTCGGGGCCGGGAGCCATTTGTGCGGTTGCCTGCCTGATCGCCAGCAAGGCGACCATCAGTTTCCAGGCGTTGTCGTTGAACGCGCCGCAGAATTGCGCGATGAGGAGGCCGCGGAGGGGATGCTTCTCGTCCTGGGTCATGCGGTGCGTGAGCACATGTCTCGTGGATGATGCTGTAAATATGGAGGAACCAAGAACAAAGGTCAAAGAAAACTAGCAAGCTGTTGATGCGGCCTTGCTTAACAGCCTGCTAAGAGTGATGAGCGTCCGTCTGGCGAGGGACCGGCAACCCTTCCAATTCCATGATCCGCAAGGCGTTGGTGGTGGGGCAGGGGCCTGAACGGAGCTGGTAGTCGAATTGGAGTGCGCCGGCTTCCACCGTTTCCTGAAAGTGGGCGTTGCGTAATCCCGGCACTGTCTTGTCGAGATCGGTCAATTCGAGGTCGTGGGTCGTGACCATGCCGAACCCATGGCCTTGCGAGAGGCCGGTGATGAAGGAGCGGCTCCCGATCAATCGCTCGCGGTTGTTGGTGCCCTTGAAAATTTCGTCGATCAAGAAGAGCACCGGGGCGTGGGATCGATCCATCGTCGCGTCGAGCAGGGTCTTCAGCCGTTTCACTTCCGCATAGAAAAATGACAGCCCCTCGTCGAGCGAGTCGTCTACCCGGATACAGCAGACCACGCGCACCCAGGTCCACTCGAAATGACTGGCGCAGACCGGTGCGCCAGCTTGTGCGAGGCAGATATTGATTCCCACAGTCCGGAG
The DNA here is from genome assembly GCA_030645475.1 of Nitrospirota bacterium. NCBI lineage: Bacteria > Pseudomonadati > Nitrospirota > Nitrospirota bacterium. Next base: position 14,643 of record JAUSMA010000054.1, on the reverse strand, counting down.
GAAGGTACTTTTCCCAGACATGTTGGATCCGGTCACGAGCAGCACCTGTCCGAGGCCCTGAAGGGAGAAGTCGTTGGCCACGCGCATCGCATGGGGAATCAGCGGATGACCGAGATTGCGAGCGGAACAGCGCGGGGCTGCCCCATTCTGTTGGCCGTCGGTTTGAAGCGATGAGGGCCAGATGTAGCCGGGGTGCAGGTAGGCGAAAGTGGCCAATGCCGAAGCCGCTTCAATTTCCGCCAGTCGATCCAGCCACAGAGGGAGATGATCGCGGATCTGATCCTGGATCTGGCCCAACCTTCTGGCGAACCAGAGGTCCCAGGGGCAGAGGGCATTCACGGCAAGGTGGACGACCGGATGGGCTTTGATGCTGATGCCATGGAGGACCTGTGCGGCCTGTCGGATCAGACGAAGAGGGGACGTGGCGTTGTTCGTGAGCGGGGCCCAAGTGCGCGAGAGGACGGAGCGAGAGCGTCTCGCATGACGGTCGATGTGCCCGAATACCGTTCCGAGTTTCTCGACTTCATGGTGGAGGCCGACCGCATGTTCGAGCAATTCCTCTCCCTGGTCCGTGAAAAAATAGACGAGCGCGTAGAGGCCGAAGGAGAACATCCAGTATCCTGGCAGCAGATTCAGCAGCGCAGCGAGTCCGAGCCCTGCGGTGGTCGCGGCGAGGAGGGCCTGGATCGGCAGGATGAGGTGCAGTCGGGGAATGTCCAGGCGATGTTGCAGTACGGCAGCCAGGCGATGGCCGTCGATCTCCTGCTCACCGAGCAAGCGGGCTTCAAGCGCCAATCGGTCTCGAAACAATGGCCGTGCCGTGAGCTCGCGGACCAAGGCTTGGCGTTGCACCCAGGCGTCAGCGCCAGGCGGCTGTGAGAGGAGCCATGCAGCCAATCGCTCGCGGCCGTGCGAGGAGACGGTGGTGTCGAGCAATTGAAACAACGAATGGGGGCCGACGAGATCGAGATCGTTCGCGTAGAGATGATGGGCCGGCCCGGCGAAGGTCTGTGCAGGGATTCTGTCCCAATCGAGGCGGAGGCGAGCGGCATGCGTCTGCTTGATCTGTTGCCATTCCCGGAGCCGATGAATCCGCTGTTCCAGCCTGGTATGATAGCTCGCGACGATCAGAAACAGGATGAGAAAACCGGCAAGCGAACCATTGCCGGCCTGGTACCAACCGAGTCTGTAGAGCGTAATCGTGCAGAGCAGCGCCGTGACGAACAGGACGACACGCCAGCGGGTAAAGGTGGCACTGGTTCGGAGTCCTGTCTGGAGCAACCGATCGGTTCGTCGAAGCAGCCGCTGCAACGTCTGCTCTCGTACTGGCGCTTGTGCGTGGTGCTGATTCTGTTGCATGGTCGCTTCGACCTTACTGGATGGGCCAGGCTCCGTCAATAACGGGATAGGATTCAATGGCACAGGATTGGATAGACGTTACGATTCACGCCGACATCGACGCGGGAGAACTCCTGGGCGCGCTGTCAGATCCCTTCGTACAGGGGGCCTGGCAGGATGGTCCTACGATGCATCTCTATTGGCCGAGCGACCGGTGGAGTGCCGATCATGTGGCGGCGCTTCGAGCGGTCTTGCAACAGTTCGGTGGGGCCGATGCCGAAGTGCTGGTGCAATCGATACCGAATCAGGATTGGAATCGGCAATGGGCTCAGTCGGTTAGGCCGATCAGGATCGGTCGGCGGATCGTCATCCGGCCGAGCTGGGAGCAGGCGGTGCTGCAGCCACAAGATATTGAGATTGTGCTCGACCCCAAGCAGGCGTTTGGGACCGGACACCATGCGACGACGCGGATGTTACTCGAATGGCTGGAGGATGTCGTGCACGGCGGCGAGTCCGTGCTGGATGTGGGGTCAGGCAGCGGGATTCTGGCGATGGTCGCACTGAGGCTGGGGGCGACCTCGGCCCTTGGAGTCGAATGCGATGCTGTTGCGGTGGACTGCGCACGAGACTATGCAAGAGAGAACGGGTTTGGAAGTGAGCTGCAGTTAGTCTGTGGGACGCTCAGCGATGTCGCCGGATCATCTCGGCCTCATCTCGTGCTGGCGAACCTCGACCGTCAGACGCTTTTGCTGCTGTGCGATGAACTGGCGGAATACGCGACTCATGGTGCGCGGCTCTTGCTGTCCGGCATTCTGTTCGATCAAGAGCAGGAGATTCTCGAAGCCTTTTCCAAGGTTGGCGCGCTGTTCTCCCAGCGGCGAGAGCAAGAGGGCTGGGTGGCATTGGAATTATTGATGGGGGAATCCTGCGAAGGAGCTAGCCGATGACCGCACCAGGACGACCGTCCTATCCTCATGTGCATCAGATCAACGTCTCTGACGGCGGTGTCCCGAAGAAGCCGATTCGTGAAGCGACGGTGATGGAGCGGGGTGTAGAGGGCGATCGGCAACGAAATCTAAAAGTGCATGGTGGGCCTGATCGGGCCGTCTGTCTCTACTCGCTCGAATTGCTTGAGAGGCTTCAGGGCGAAGGTCACCCGATTCACGCGGGGTCGTCGGGGGAAAACCTGACGCTTGCGGGAGTGGAATGGGAGATCATTCAGCCAGGTGTGCGATTGGCCGTTGGCCCGGCTGTTCAGCTGGAAGTGATGAGCTACACGGTTCCCTGCAGTCACAACGCGCCATGGTTTCAGGACGGGGACTATCAGCGCATCTCCCAGAAAAAGCATCCAGGCTGGAGCCGGGTCTATGCCAAGGTGCTGCGTGAAGGGCTTGTGAGATCGGGCGATGCAGTGACGGTGATGAAGGCATAGGCTAAGGTCTGGTTTGATGGTCCCAGACCTTAGCCCGCACTTCAATTGCCGGGGCGCTTGTTGCCCATGCAGGAACGCCCGGTGCTTCAGAGAGGGATAGGGCAAGTGCTAGTTTAGTTGACGAAATCTTTCAGCGCTTTGCCTGGTTTGAACTTCGGAACTTTGGCTGCTTTAATCTTCAACGCTTTGCCGGTGCGAGGATTACGTCCGGTGCGAGCGGCGCGGTTGCTGACTTTGAAGGTGCCAAATCCGACCAGGGACACGCTTTGCTTTTTCTTGAGGCTGCCTTTGATCGCAGACAAGGCTCCTTCCAGCGCTCTGCCTGCTGAGGCCTTTGACAGGTCGGCATGTTTGGCAATGGCTTCAATGAGCTCAGATTTATTCACGAGATTCCCCTTTCGGTGTTGGCACGAATATGCAGGAAGATCCTGCGCGGGTCTTTATAGCAAGCGGTTGGAGCATGGTCAAGCAAGGGAGTAGGGGCTATTGCTGAGCGATTGTGAAGAAGCGTGAATAGCCATAAGCTTTTGCGACAGGGGGGGGCGATGAATCGAACACTCGAACCGGAACTGATGGAGGACGACGCGCAGGTCCAGGCCTATGCGGCGGCGGACTTTTCGCAGGAGAACCAGGGCTTCGTCGATCTATTCCGTGAATACTTTCCAGAGTTCTCCGGGGGCCATGTGCTCGACCTGGGTTGTGGCCCTGGCGATATTCCCATTCGTTTGGCCCGCGCAGTACCAGGCTGTCGGATTACTGCGGTCGACGCGTCTTCCCCGATGATACGGTTGGCCGAGGACAGGGTGCGGCAAGCGGGGCTGTCCGATCGTATCACCTTCCGCTGTGAACGATTTCAGGACCTTGCCGGGGCCAATATGGCCGATGCCGCCATGTCCAATAGCCTGTTACACCATGTGCCGAACCCGCTGCAGTTCTGGCACAAAATACGTGTGGCTGTGAAGCCTGGTTCGCCTGTGCTCGTGATGGACCTCTTGCGGCCTGAATCGCCGGGAGAGGCGCAGGCGATCGTCGACCGGTATGCCTCAGGGGCTCCGGACATTCTCAGGAGAGATTTCTACAACTCGTTGCTGGCGGCGTTCACCGAAGATGAAATCAGCGCACAATTGGCGCAAATGAATTTGACGCGCTTGATCATCGATGTACCGGATGATCGGCATTGGGTCGTGGGAGGGCTTATCCATTAATCCTCAGGATGGTGAAAACAGTCCCCAACTTCGTTCTCGCCTCGGCCACATCCTCAACGTACCCCTGAGGGTACGCCTGCGGTGTGGCCGCCGGCTGCGGCCTTGCTGGATGACCGTTTTGACCATCCTTCTCTTTTTCACGCTTGATATGAATGCACAGGCTCAACTTGATCGGCTGAGAAGATCGAAGGCTTTGGAGCTGCAGCCCCCTGCCGAAACTCCGATGGTCGAGGTTTCCGAAGGGCCGTTTACGATGGGTGTCGACGGGATGCAGGCGCTTGAAGATGAGCGTCCCAAGCATCACGTTGTATTATCCAGGTTCTTCATCGACGTTCACGAAGTGACGGCGGCGCAGTACGCAGTTTTTCTTTCTGAGACGAATCGACCTGCACCGTGGCAATGGAATATGGTCGATCTGTCGCAGCATGGCGATCGGCCGGTGATCGGCGTGGACTGGTCTGATGCGGATGTCTATTGCCGGTGGAAGAGGAAGCGGCTACCGACCGAAGCGGAATGGGAAAAGTCGGCCAGAGGAACGGATGGACGATTGTACCCCTGGGGTAATCAGGTGCCGAACAAGGAACTGGCGAATTACGCATTGGGTGCGCGGTTCAGCTATAGCCAGGTCTTGATGCCCGTGCAGTCCTATGACCAGGGTAAGAGTCCATACGGGCTCTACCAACTGGCCGGGAACGCCGGGGAATGGGTCGAGGATTGGTACGGTGTGAACTACTACGAGAACTCTCCGGAACAAAACCCGCAAGGACCTGAGTCAGGTCAATTTAAAGTGCTCCGCGGCGGATCCTGGTCCGACGCACCGAAGTATCTTCTGACATATGGACGGTTCAAGCTCGCGCCTGAGACACGCAATAGTTATACGGGCTTCCGCTGCGCCAAATCCTAACAGGCTGATGAAAACGGTCCCCAGCTTCGTTCTCGCCTTGAACGCATCCTCAACGTACCCCTGAGGGTACGCCTCCGGTGCGTTCGTCGGCTGCGGCCTCGCTGGATGACCGTTTTGATCATCCTGCCGAGATTTCTATAGCCAAATGAACGCCACAACTATCTTCATCTCAGCGGTGGCTCAAACCGTCTTCCAACGTCGTTCTCGGTCGTCCGTCTCCTTGCGACGTACCCACCGGTGAAAGAGTGGTCTCGGCACCTCGGGGTGGGCGGGAGAGAAACGTGCGACTCAGTCGCCGGACTCCCTGCGGCCTAGTTGGATCGTCTATTTGAGCATCCTGCAGAGAGTACGCTCCTTCGCATCTCCACTGAAAATAGGCTGCTCAAAACGGTCATCCGACGAGACCGTAGCAGCTTGCCGAAGATTCTATGAGTTGGAATATTGCGACCGCTCAAAATCGCTGTCCAGCAAGGCCGCAGGCGAACTAAAACGCGGAAGCGTACCCTTGCGGTACGTTGAGGATTTTGGGGAGCCGAGAACGCAGTTGGCAGCGATTTTCAGCGGTCGCTAATAGAGGCTGTTGCTGATTTCCGCCGAGAGTGAACTCTCGTTCCCGGCATTGTCGGAGGCGGACAAGGCGAAGAAGTAGGTTTGGGGCTTTGGAAGATTGGATATCGTGTAGCTCGTGACGAGCCCTGTCATGAAAGGCGAACCAGGGAAATCGTATCTGCCGGATGCCGTGCCGACGTAGACTTTATAACCTGCCAGGTCTGGTTCCCCATTTGCCGCCCATGAGAGTGTCACGCTTCCAGTCGATGGGCCGGGAGGAGGCGTTGAGGGAGGTGTCGAAGGTGGCGGGGGTGACGGAGGTGCGACGACCACAGGCGTAGGAGCTTGGAGCAAGCTCGCAATTGCGGAAGTCCTGAGCAAATTCACTGCCGATCTCGAACCACCGGGCGAAGGAGCGGAACCGCCTCCAGTCGAGGCTACAGGGCTGGCGGTTGCCGCGTTGGCGAAGGGAGAGGGTGTGGAAGATCTCGGGCTTGCTGTCGCGGCAGCAGTCGAGGTGGCTCCTGCGAAGAGGCTTGCCGTCGATTGTGTTATTGGCGCCGTTGCCGGAGGCGCAGTAGCCTTGGTGGAATCGACCGTCGTTCGTGTCACTTTCCCGGCTGCGGCGATCGATGTTTCTCCGGCTGGAATAGTGGTCGATACATTAGCCGGGCGTGTGGCGAGTTTTCGATGATGTTTCACTGGTGCGCTTGTTAGCGGTGCTGGGGTCTTGGGCAGTTTGGTTTGGGGTGTGAGGCGAGGAGGTTGATCGTTGAGAGGTCTGACCCTGGTCTCTTGGGTCGGCACGAGTAGAGCAGGGCGCTCTGCCTGTGGCCGGTGAATCAGGCTATGAGGGCCTTCCCTACCTTGTTCAGCAGCGATCACCGTCGAGGCAGTGAGGCCTGCGAACAGGGTGGTAGTGAGAAAGATATATTTGACAGGGTACGATGTGAGGACCGGTGTCACGGTACCTTCCCTTACAGTCAAAACGGTGTTGGAACAGATGGTGATAGCTACGCAAAGCGTATGCCCCGTACATGCAGGGGAATACATCCGCATTTTTCGTGAAAAGCGTTCAATTGGCGAGGAAATTGTCAGTTTGCGATGGCGATGTATCCGTATGTCTGTAGAGAGAAGAGGCAGAGGCTGGAAGAAACTTCCTAGAGACGGCAAGAAAGGGCGCAGCGTTGGAGGTCTGAATGTTGTGAGGGCTGTGACCGACCGTTATGAGGAGAAGAGCAGCGAGAGAAGGAACAATCCCGTCAATGACCAGAGCGACGCAAAGTAGAGTGTCGCGGTCCGATCACCAAGCCAGGCGGTCTTCCATCCTTCAGGATAGAGAGAATGGTTCTCGACAAAGAGGCCGTCTTCGTAAAACCCCAACGCTTGTTCGAGCTGAATCAGGACTTGTTTGGCCAGTCGATGTCGGGACTGTTGCTGGAGGATCAACGCGCAGAACAGCCCGCACCAGATGAGACTGGCAACGCCCATGACCAGCGTATCGAAGCCTGTGAGCCAATCCTTCTGTGGGCTCAGGAGGAGCGCAAACAGCATGGCAATCAGGCCCAGTGAACCGAAGGCCGTGAGTCGCATCATCTGTTCGCGTCGCCGGTAGACCTCCTCTTTGTAGAGGGGATAGAGAACCGTCAAGACCTGTTGGGTGCCTTCGGTAATCATGTATGACCTAACAGGATGCTGAAAAATCCCGCCAGCTGCGTTCTCGGCTTGAACGCATCCTCAACGTACCCCTGAGGGTACGCCTCCGGTGCGTTCATCGGCTGCGGCCTTGCTGGACGGCCTTTTTGAGCATCCTGTGGGAGGATCCTTTGTGATGGAGCAGTGCGATATGTTGCGCACGACTCTAGTCAGACTAAACGATCTTGTCCTCAGTCATGAGATGCCTAACGAGCCACTCGCTAATCGAGGTGGTCATCTGGAGAAAATCTGCCCCTCGCGTGAACTGGTGATCGGCGCCCGGCAGGAGATCGAGCCGCTTCGGACCTCCCAGCGCCTCGTGCAATCGTTGGCTTTGATGGAGGGGGACACATTCATCATGGTCGCCCTGCACAATCAGCGTCGGTGCCGTGATTCGTTCAGCCGGCCCATAAGCAATCTGTCCGAGGCAGTCTTCGTAAAAGCCATATCGCAAACGGACCCGGTTCGGTCCGCCCATGATGTTCGGAATCGTGTCCGTGGCTTGCCAGCGAGCCAATTCTTCAGGCCCGAATGTTAAGCGAAGCTCTTCCGCAAAGTCCACCACTGGACATTTCAGGGCTACGCAGGTGATTCCCTGCCGCCGGGCTGTCGTCAGAATGGCTACGAGCCCTCCGAAGCTTGAGCCGACGAGCCCGATTCGGTCGTATCCCTTGGCGGCTACCAGATTCAGTGCGGCTTCAGTTTGTGCGATCGCCAGCGTGGTGGTGATGTCTTCGAACGGTCCGTCGCTCTCTCCTTGGCCGAAAAAATCGAATCGGAAGGTCGCCAGGCTCTGCTCATTGAGGAGGCGGGTCAAGGTTTTATTGGTTGTGCTGTTCTTGCCGGAGAGAAACCCGTGGCAGAGCACCGCGAGACCTGTCGTTGGTCTGTCCGGCCTGCTCAAGATCGCGGAAATGCCGTGACCATGGCGATCATGAAAGGTTAGGGTTTCTTCCATTGGATAGTCTCTCGATCAAAGTGGGGGGAGAGGCAATTATTATTCGGGAGGACGAACCCCGAAGGCCCAGGCGAGTTTGGCGGTAAAGAGGGCCAGGCTGCTCAGGAGCAGGCCGACAGTGACCCAGGTGGCGATCTGCATGGGGAGTGAATTGAGCGGGAAGTTCCAGGTCATCGCTGCGAGTACGCCGAAGCTCATGGTTCCCAAGCTCAATCCTGCCAGCTGAACGGCTCGCCACCGGTCCATGATAGCTGCGAGTTGCTCTCGATAGGGGCCCTGTTTTTTCCGGCTTGCGACTCGGCTGGTCGCCAGTAGTTCAGGAATGCCAAAGGACAAGACTCCAACGACCGTCTGCAGGATAAATCCGATCAAGGCCATGTGAGTATAGGCTGCGAGGTGCAACGATCCAAACGGCAATACGGGGAGTTGCGGAAGGAAGTTGGCCCCGACGAGGACGCCCATAATCATCATGAGGACCAGGAAGAACGTGGCGACCAGGAGATGATCGGAAGCGGCGTTCCCTGGCCGGCCTGAGCGGGTCCATGTACGAAGGAGATTATAGGCGTAGAGGCCGATGCTGAGGACGAGCAGTCCTCCGATCGCGAGTTCCAGTCTGAGGGAGGAGGTGATGAATCCCCCGATGAGGATGGCGAAGCCTGCAGGAAGCAATATCGATACAAGCCGAGCGAGCCTGGGACTATAGAGTTCGGTGTGCAAGATGATCGGCAGGAGGCGCTGCGTGGCACCGATCATGGCTAACGTCACGAAACCCATCAGAATCAGATGGAGGTGAAGGAGTCGCGCATGGGCATAGAGCTCCGGCATGATTCGGAAGGCCATCGCGATGCCGATGGCTAATCCTCCGAGCAAGGCGATGAGTGAGAATCGATAGAGCCACGAGGGATTGGCTGGTTGAGCCGGGCTTTGTCGAGAATATTGCCAGGCTGCCGGGGCGAGAGAGGCGACTGCTCCCAGTATCACCACTCCAGCTGCGCCGACGATCCTCATGTCTCCGAGACCGAATCCCACGAGCAAACCGACCGTGGCGGCATTGAGGATGACGAACAGCCCTAGATGAGATTTCGAGGGAGCTCCGTCGCCCTGGGAGCTGTGTGACGGGGACGCACAGAGTCCCCCGATCATGAGTTGCAGGATGCCGCCGATGAGGATGGCATGCACATGGACCAGCCGTAACCATGAGGGCAGCGGCGTGCCATGGATCAATCCAATGAGGATGGCTAATCCCAGCAGGGAAGACAGGAGGAGCCAGCCGAACCCAGTGATCAGAAACGTTAGTGGGCGGGCGGTCAAACGACCCATGCGTCAGTCTCCTAGGATTGAAGAAAATAGAAGTGATTCGTCGGTCCCGCTCCGTGGCCGATCGCCAGACTATGGCGAATGGCCTCGGTGAGGTAGGCCTTGGCCGTCTGAACGGCGTCGTTCATGGATTTACCCCGTGCGAGATGGGCCGCGATGGCCGAGGCGAGCGTGCAGCCTGTGCCATGCGTGTGGGGGGTGTCGATGAACTCCCCCTTGAACACATTGAAGAATCGGCCGTCATAGAGCAGGTCGGTGCCTCGTTCTGCCAGCAAGTGACCACCCTTGATCAGCACATACTTGCAGCCGAATGCATGAATCACTTTGGCGGCGCGGCGAGCGTCCGCGAGGGTTTTGATCTCGATGCCGGACAGTTGCTGGGCCTCGTGGATATTCGGTGTGACGAGCAGTGCCAAAGGGAAGAGTTGCGTCTTCACGGCCTCGATGGCCTCGGGCTTCAGCAGTGTCTTGCCCGTCTTCGAAATCATGACCGGATCCACCACGAGATTCGTGACATTTTGAGGTTTCAGGAGCTTGGCGACGACTTCGACGATGGCCATCGAGGACAACATCCCGGTCTTGACCGCCGCGACGTCGAAGTCGTCGAACACCGCATCGATTTGCGCCGCGACGATGGAGGTCGGTAATTCGAAGACCTCGGTGACCTCTTCCGTATTTTGTGCCGTGATCGCCGTAATGACCGACATGGCATAGACCCCGTTGGCCGACATGGCTTTGATGTCGGCTTGGATGCCTGCACCACCGCCCGAATCGGATCCGGCAATCGTTAAAACCTGTTTGATGAGTGATGTGTTCATGTGAATTTCAATTGGTGGAAGGTGGTGTTGGCGTATCTGTGACTGCTGGAGAGGCTCCAGCCGGTTCGGCTGTGAGGCCTTCAATGGAGAACCGGGCATCCTGGCGTGGCATTCTCTCGTGATAACGCAAAGTAAAGTGGCTTGCCTGTGCGCTGGCCGGAGCCGAGAAGGTCAGTACGGCTCGGTCTTTTTCGCGTGGCGAGAGTTCGAGCCCACGTGCACAGAGTCCTTCACGATTGTCTTGCGCATCCAATTTCCATAGCGCGCCATGGTTGTCTTCCAGCAGGGTGTTTTGCAGCAGACAGAGGACTTTCAGGTCACGCGACGAGGTATTCTCGACGGTCAGATCGGCGGTGACCCGATTGTCCCGCTGGTGCAGCGCGGTCACGACCAGCTGATACTGCTCATTACGGTGGAAGCCGAGACCGGGGGGTGGAGGCGCCTTGGCGGACGGATCGACGATGACGACCGGCGGTTTGTTCACTTCCTTGATCAGATCCCCTAGCGGGCCGGCTTTGGGAAGGGTGCCGCGTGTGGCGCCTAGTGATTGGACGGTGCTGGGGTTGAGTAGCTTCACGGTGACCCGGACCTCTCCAGCCGATTCGAGATAGGACCCAGTGAGAAATACATCGGCCCGTACCGCTTTGGCCGCTCGCGTCACGGCTTTCGCCTGAGCCGGTTCGAGCTTCGTGACATGGAACTTTTTCAACGTCGAAATCATGAGGGCGCGGTCGACGACTTTGAACTCGCCGGTGACTAAGATCTGCGTGCTCAGTTCCTCTGCGACAAACTGTCCGATCGGTGTGACGATGCCTTTTGCATCCGTAAAGTCCATCACCGCCAGGCGTCCCCTCTTCGCCTTTGCGACATCGGCGATCACTCCCTCCGCCAGCAGTCTCAGACTGTCCTCGTACGGCGAGGCTGCGTGAGCAGGAACCGTCCAGCAGGTGGAGATGGCCAGGAGGATCGTAAGGAGGAGGCGATTCATACCGGGAAAGTCATCCTGTGAGATCGGGAATCACGTCAACGTTAGCGCACATTATACTCAGCAGGCAGGGCCTGTCTAGCGGGCTTTTTAGCATCCTCCTCACGAACCCAGCATTGTCGACCGCGCGTTCGAGCCGATCCGCTTCAACCCCTTCGCCGCCAACATCTGCGCCTGCAGATCCCCGCTCTGCAAATCATCAATCAACCCAGGCACCGCCCGCGCACCGGTATTCAGCCAATAGATAAGCCTTAGCAGTCCAACTAATAGCCCTTGCCCGCCAAGATTTAGCCAGATGTGACGATTGGTCATCGTGCCCTTGCAGGGAAATTTGTTGTCATTCTTCGGTCGAAAAATCGATCTCTCTAAGAGCTAATGTTTTCATGAGGCTTTCTGTAGAGCCAAACAGAGAAAATGCGTTGAGGTTGTGGGCGTCAAGTGCCCTGAGGACTTTTGCTCTCTCACTGGCTGGTAGGTTGAACTTCCAAAGCAGGTCCTGAACAGTAACACTTCCCCCGAATGCCGATTCGTGACATTCGTAGTAACCGACGTCTTCTTTCTTGACAGTACAGACTGTGTATTCACTCTGTTGAAGATAATGTCGCCGATGACTTCTGATATACGGGCCTAAGCTCGATATGGCAGATTCTCCACTAGAACCACTCTTTCCCATTCCCGCATATTCCTGGTACGCAAAAATCGAGACTGTTTTAGTGTGATCTTTAGCACCATCAAATGCGAAGAAAGCCGCTACATAGGGCGAGCGGGTCCAGTCGAGTAGTGGAGAGGGGAATCCATGATGACGGAGGTGGACCATATACTCATAGCCGGGCAACCCGCCGATGAGGAAAGGTATGCGCTGCGCCATCAATTTTGAGAAGTCCGGGGGAGTAGGGATGTCCCACCGCATATTCGTAAGGGTTTCGATTTGTGGCTTTACAGCAGAGATAATGCGGTAATACTCGTCAATGCTAAAACGGCGTGCTTTATATCGTTCAAGCGAAGAGAGCCGCCCAACTCTGGCCCGCCCGCCTCTTACACCGGCCACTTCTCCTCGTTCCACGCCATCTCCCAGAACATCCACTCATACCGCGAGCTGATGACGAACGCTTCTTCCATGCGCCGTTTTTCTTCCTTCCCTGCGGTCTTGGCCCACTGGTCCACTTTTTTGCGCATCCATTGCTGCACTTCTGCAAACTCCGGCGAGGCGTAGAGCATGAGCCAGTCGCGATAGGGATGATTTTTAGACGGAGGTCCGTTCTTCAATAAATGCTGTCCGACGGCGCAGTAGATCCAGGCGCAGGGAAGGGCGACGACGGTGATTTCCGCTACCGAGCCTGTATGTGCAACGGTCAGCATGTGCCTGGTGTAGGCATAGTTCGTCGGTGCCAGAGGCACGGACGACATGTCCTTTGCGGTCATTTTCCAGCGCGACCCATATCCTTCGTGGAGGCTCCGTTCGACGACGATGGTTTCTTCTGCGAGCTTCGTGAGCCGCAGCGCCGTTTCTGAATCCGGCGCTCTCATCGCTCCGGCAGAAAACACGCGGGCCAGGTCGCCGAGAAACCTGGCGTCTTGCAGGATGTAGTACTTGAATGTGCGCTCGGGCAAGGTCCCCTTGCCCAAGGCGACGACGAATGGATGGGTGAGCTGTGCGTCCCAGATCGGTTGAGCCAGCATGCGCAGATGGTCGGAGAATGACATCGTGGCCTCTTTCTATACAGGACGTTGTTCGTGAAGCGTATCTCGTATCTCGCGAGAAAGAAATAGAGAGGAAGTTAATGCCATCTGCGTTTCACGCTTCACGAGTTTCACCCGTGCGGCGGCCAGGGTCTCGGCAATCGATTGATGCCGTCCAGCGCGGCGACTTTATAACATTCCGCCAGGGTCGGGTAGTTGAAGACCGTGTCGATGAAGTAATCGATCTTGCCGCGGTAGGCCATGACGGCCTGGCCGATGTGAATGAGCTCTGTGGCTCCTTCTCCGATGGCATGGACGCCCAGGAGCGCATGGGTCTCGCGGTGAAAGAGCAGCTTCAGCATGCCGGTGTCATCGCCGATGAGCTGTCCCCGTGCAATTTCGCGATAATGCGCAATGCCGGCCGCGTAGGGAGTCCCTGCCCTGACCAGATCGTCCTCGTTCTGTCCCACCATGGAGATTTCAGGAATGGCATAGATGCCGTAGGGCAGGAGGTCTGTGTCGGTGTGATCGGGGTGCCCGAAGGCATGGCAGGCGGCATGGCGTCCTTGCTGCATGGAGGTGGAGGCCAGGGCGGGAAAGCCGATGACGTCGCCTGCAGCGTAGATGTGGGAGACGGATGTTTGGAAATGCTCGTTGACGGTAATACGGCCTCGCGCATCAGGCGTTATGCCGACGGCATCCAGGTTCAAGGACTTCGTGGCGCCGATGCGACCGATGGCATACATCAGCGTCGCTGCGGTGAGCGGCGGCCTGTGCGTCAGGGAGACCGTGATCTGTCCATCCGAGTCTTTCCGGATGGAGACCACTTCTTCTTCGTGACAGAGTGTGACGCCGAGGTTCGTCATCTGCCGCTGCAAGGCCTCGATGATCTGCGCGTCGACAAATTCCAGCAAGCGCGGCCTCTTGTCGATCAGGGTGACCGGCACGCCGAGCGCCGCTAAGATCGAGGCATACTCCGTCCCGATCACGCCGCCTCCGACAATGACCATCGAGGTTGGAAGGTGTGTGAGCGTGAGGAGACCGTCGGTATCGATGATCGTGTGGTCATCGAAGGGAATGGCCTGCGGCCTGGCTGGCTCTGTTCCCACTGCGATGACGATGACATGCGCCCGATGTTCCGTCGACGTGCCTGCTTGTTGAATGAGGAGCCGATGGGGATCGAGGAAGCGGGCCTCTCCGTAGATGAGATCAATATGGTTGCGGGCCATCTGGTTCCGCACGATCTCGATTTCGTTCTTGATGACGTGGTTCGCGCGAAAGGCGAGATCTTCGATCGTGATCGTCTCTTTCAGGCGATAGCCGGCTCCGTAGAGGGTGCGCTGGCGGAACCCCGAGAGATAGAGGACTGCTTCGCGGAGGGATTTGCTGGGGATGGTGCCGGTGTTCGTGCAGACGCCGCCGAGGACCTCTTTGCGTTCGATGATGCCGACTTTTTTGCCCAGCTTGGCGGCCTGGACCGCCGCCTTCTGGCCGGCCGGCCCGGTCCCAATCACCAGCATGTCGTATTGCGCCATCAGGATCCTGTCTGCAACGGGTGAGGCTGAGATTTAGGACGAGAGCTTGGCCTATGTTTGCCCTGCAGGATGCTCAAACAGGTCGTCCAGCAAGGCCGCAGCGAGTGAAGGGCCGAGGCGTACCCTCTGGGGCGCACGGTGCGACGAGTAAGGAGCACCACGTCTGTGCGCGCCGCCGAGTGGTGAGGCGGCCGGGTCCCCGTTGAGGGTCTGAACGATGCGAGAAC
>JAUSMA010000053.1 GCA_030645475.1 Nitrospirota bacterium | reverse complement strand
GGTAGACTCGTGCCACCTCCGTCACCGGCAGGATGTAGAGCGTGCCGGGCCGATTCGTATACCACTGGTTAAAGGAGAGCATGTAGGGGAGCTGTCGTGGAATCTCGAGGCGCCCCTGCTGTAAGGGAACTAATTCTGGAGGGATTCCGCTGGCTGGATGGGACATCGCCCCGGCAAAGTACAGGCCTTCGTCATTCGACAGAAAGAGCTTGGTGGTGTTGGCTGCGCAGGCGCTCGCGGTGGTTCTGCCTTGGAAATTCATGATGGCCATGCCTTGGCCATCTTCGCGCCCTGGTTGACGGGCATATTGCATGTCTGCCAGATGTCGTCCCGTTTCCCCTACCCCTGCAAACAAGAGGTAACGAGTTTCCTCTGGGCTTAAAGGAATCGGTGGGACGGTGCTTTGATATCGAAGAGGACCAGCGGGAAGTTCCATCCCACACCCAAATCGACGCGTCTTTCGTTGCTCCAAGAGGTCGAGCAACGTATGTACCGCGGTAGATTTTGAAATCAGACATTCAGCTGTGGCCATGGGGTCCTCCTTGATGGAGGGAAGAATACGCAACAGATCGATTCATTGAACCTACCCAGGTGGGTAGGTTCAATGAAATGAAGGCTCGGTTAGAGTCGGAGGATTCTAGGCGCGTGTTCCTGAAGCTTTGAAGAGAACCCCTTGGTGTGGTCGACGATGAAGTCATAGATCACTCAACGTCCGATGAAGGTAGCCGATCGTTGCTATGATCGGTGATGTGTGGTGGAGAAGTAATCAGGGCATTGAGGGGGCAGGCGTGGGAGAAGGGATGTACGCTTACTTTTTCTTTTTGTGGAAGTCAGGGAGAAGTAATTCTGAAGAGGCGCCTTGCCATTGGGCAACGGCTGACCAGCGGTTCTCGACACCGCCCAGCTTCTGATAGATATTCTTGAGATGGAACTTCACCGTGTTCAGGCTCACGTGGAGAATCACGGAAACTTCCCAGTTCGTTTTGCCTTCTGCCACCCACCGCATAATTTCCTCTTCGCGCGCGGTGAGGCCCACACGTGGTGGCGCGGGGAGGTTTCCTTCCGACCAGGAGGTCGCCCGCATATAGGCCAGATGAAAATGTGGAGCCAGAATTTGCATCGTGCTCCGCAACTTCCACAGCAACTTTTGATCGAAATTGCTAAACGCAAAATACGTACAGAGGCCAAGCGCTCCACGGACTCCCACAGATAAGCAGCTGTTCAAGCCAAAGTCGAGCTTGAGATTCGTGACCTCCTTGGGGACGGTGATATCAGGGCAATCCTCGCTTGACACCGTGCTGACCTGAGTCCGTTCGAGAAGTTGAATCGTGGGGTCCGTGACGAATCCCTGCGACATGTATAGCTCATGGAGTTCGGCGTTGTATGTCGTGTGCCCCATCTGCAGCACCCGTTTGGGAATATTGAATACTCCGCATCCCGAAAACTGATGCGGAATGAGTTGCCCTATGGCGGAGGTCAAGCTTGCCAATTGGGCTTCTGTCTCTACGCTTCGCACCTGGTGCATGATCTCACCCAGGCGCTGAAACTCTTTTCTGGACGGATATTGGAGGGCTTCAGGTCCTCGAAAGATCACGGTTGCACCTCCAGGTATTTCACGGGTCGGTCGTGAGGTGTGACCCTGTTGAGAGGATACAGCGGTGTCTTCAAAGCACGGGCTGCACGGGGCCTGTTGGTGGTGGTCATGTCATCAGTCCATTCATGCTTGAAGAGACGGGTGTGAGCAATAGGACGCTCAGCTGGCCTATCCGATGGTTTTTGCGCGTTGTTGTCCAGCACGGTCATTCTGAAACTCTCCGCCGATGGTCGGCCATACGGCCGTAAAATCCTCGAATCTTTCTTTACTCCTACGGCTCGATCAGCCGAGAATGGTTGCCGGAACTCTTAGTCTCATTGTTGTTGAGTTCCGCCAGGTCTATGCCTAACGGAGGACCCTCTGCGGTGATGCAGGTGCCTTGACCGACCGTGGATTCGATGCTCAGGTGCCCCCCGATCCTCCGAACTCGCTCCCGCATATGCGCAAACCCAACGCCTGCTGTCCGTTCTTCTGTGATGTCGAAGCCAGATCCGTTGTCGCGAATACTTAGGCTGACTCGCGAGCCGATATGCCGAAGGGCGATCTCGATTTGTGTGGCCTGTGCGTGATGGACGCAATTGTTCAACGCTTCTCTCGCGATGGTGACGAGCTCATGTCCCTCTTCGTTGGTCAAGATCTCCTCTGCTGACGGGTCAATCTCCATATGAATCCGCACCTGACCCATCTGCTCAAGGGTCTGGGTGAGAAATTGCAGCTCTGAGACCAGGTTGAACGGCTCAATTTGGTCGGATTCCATAGCCAGGATCATCCGTCGGATGTCGTGGATGAGACGCTGGAGCTGATCGGCGGCCTGATCGCGGGAATGCACAAGACCTAACTCGATGGCATAGAGCGCTTGCAGCACAGAATCGTGCAATTCCTGTCCGATACGACTGCGATCGTGAAGCAGTGCGCTCAAGCGTCGCTCGGATGCCGTGAGGGCTGCGGTGAGGCTGTCTTCAACCTGTTCGCGCAGCAGGCGGGGAATGGATTCACGGGTGCTGTAGGGAATCCCTCGCGCGAGAGCCGCGCGCGGTTGCACCGGTTTGCCGGGAGATTGCCGATACCCGTGGATGAGCTGGAACTCCCGCCGAGATTTCATCAAGTGGAACGTCCTTTCTCCATATGTGAGCCGGAACTTCTACGGAGTCTCGCGTTGTAGAGCACCCTTGGTTCGAGACTGCACTACTAGTACGCGACTGTTCCGCATCCCGTCACCTGGCGGATCCGCCAGGTGACGGGATAGGTGGATTATGGAAAACCAGTTGTCCAAGGAGATGCTTCGGTCTTGATGTTTTCCGGAAAGGAGACTGTTGATGCGTGGAGTAAAAGATATTGAGTTCAGCGAAAACGGCTTTACGGTAAAGACGTTATATGGGGAGCAGCTTGCCCAATCGTATCGGCTGCGACATAAAGTATTTGCTGAGTCGCTGAAGTGGGTTCCTGAGACGGATGATAGAGAGGAGATAGATTTATACGACTTGTGGGGGACAACCCTTGGTCTGGTCAGAGATGATGGGGCGGTAGTTGGGATGGCTCGACTCATTCCCTCTTCCGGG
>JAUSMA010000052.1 GCA_030645475.1 Nitrospirota bacterium | reverse complement strand
CCAGCACGATGCGATCCTCCCAGCGTCCCAAGGCCGCCGACACGGCATCGCGTATCCGCCGGCGCGTCGTCAGCGTATTGGGCTCATGCAAAAACTCGCTCAACCCCGCGCCAAAATCGGGCCGCATCAGCTGTTCGCCGGGCCTGGTTTGCAGAATCACCCGGATGGCCTGTCTGACACTGTCGTCCAACGATGGAAACGACAGGCGCCCGTCGGCATCCGGCTGCGGCAAAAGCGGCCAGCCCAAAGACGGTCGCGGTAGCGTTGCCTGTGCCATTATTTCCTCCCCGGAATCGGTATGCAGATTTTGATATACAGCAACCACTGAAACACAATGTTGAACAGCTGCAAAAAGATGTTCAGCACGATAAACGCGCAGATGGTAATCAAGGGGATACTGAAACTACAGAGCCACTGGATGCCCAATTTGGGATTCGTGCTTCCACCTTTCCCATCAGCTAGTTTTTTTGCATCGCCTTGCAACAAATTGAAAAGCCCTTCGGGCAAGGCAAAGGCGACGTTCGGCTTAAGCCGCTTCAGCAAACCTTTGTCCGTGACGTCCGGCAAGGCAATTTGCACAGGAGGCGCACCGTTGTTGTCGTACCAAGGAGCAATCGTGAAAGGTTCGCTGTAGTCGCTCCACACCGTCTCGGGAGGACACCCATCGCCGTGTTTCACGCGAATAAACGCGCGCACGCGATACCGGCGTCCCTCCTCTCCAAAACGCCCTTGCCCTCCCGCAACCTGAGCGAGACGGGTTTGCATCGTCCCAAGCACCAATTTGGCCAGTATCGAGGCCTGAGACTCGGTCATCTTCGGCCACTCGCTTGGCATGGTCTGTGACGCCGCCGGGCCGGAAAGATCCCGCTCCAGCAAGACGGTCGACGCGGCTTTCAAGAAATCCCCCGCCTGAATCGTTCCCTGCTGGCGGATAAATGCGATGCGATTGAGCCCCGAGAGAAGCGCCTGAGCCGCCGACGTCTCTCCGAAGGCATCGAACTCAATGGCCAGCTGCTTCAGCAGCATCATAAAATCAGCCAGCGCCGAGTCATCGGGATTTAACGCACTCAGTGGAAACCCGGCGAAGGGAAAAGGTCGCGCCCCACCGACAGTCAGATATCGGTGGAGGTGCCCCACGAGATCCTGTTCGGTGAAGGGAGGGAATGTCGGCGACTCCGTCATCTCGGAACTGGTCACCGGAATCACGCCGTAGAGGAGCGTTCGCCCCGTCGCACGACAGATATCCGGCGGCGCCACGAACAACGGCGCCTGCTGCTCACGGAGGGTGGCTGCAAGACCGGATTGAATCGCTAACAGCCGGTTGATCTCACGATGCCCTGCCGACAACTCCGTGCGACGGAATGCCGGATCTGGGTCACGCGACTCTCCTGCTGCATTGGGAAACGGTACCCACCCCCGGAAGAGCCGATCCTCCTGCATCCAGGCTTCCCGCACTTCTCCTCCCGCGCCGTTCGTCGACATACGCCGAACGACCAAACCGGCCCCGGCAATCTTTGCGGGATCCAGCCGGGGCCGGCCAAAGGTCAGACATGACGTATCCAACAAGGCGAGGTGAAAGGTACGATGAATCGGCTGAAATAGTTTCAACACGCCGTTGGTACCGCGAGTCCTGGCGACCGATTTCATCACGTCCGCCAATCCCTGCTCGCGCGACAAGCGGTCCAAGACAGCAGGTAAAAAATCTTGTTCCGTCCGCTCCAAGATCACCGGACCGGCCGCGGGTGCCGCGCCGGCACCTTGAATGCTGACCACGTGCGTTACCATACGTTGCCCGCTCCCGGCGTATACATGGCCGAGACCACCGTATTGGTGATCAGCGTATCGCACTGAACGACGCCGGAGAATTTGGACATCCCGGCATTCACCGTCACCATGCCCGCACTAACTTCAACCTGGCTGGCCTGCACCGACACCGTCGCCGCAGCTTGAATGCTGACACCACTCGTATCCATCGTGATCGTATTGCCGGCAGCCTCCAGCCTAATCTTTCCGCCCGCCCCGTCTGTCAACGTGCCCATGACTCCCGCGGGAGTTTGGAAGACGATCTTTTCCTGGCCGTTCTGTTCTTCAACGATGGAAATCTTCGTGCCGGCCTTCCCCGTGATGGTCCACCGATCGACACGGTCTCCCGGCAAGGAATCCGGCGCCTCATCGTGGCCATTCCATAACCCGCCCACGACCATCGGAAATCGCGGGTCGCCGTTCAGAAATACCACCAGCACTTCGTCCCCGACATCGGGCAGGAAGAACGCCCCCCGGTTAGCCCCTGCAAACGGCACGGCAACTCGCGCCCACACCGGCCCATCCTGATCATCAAGCCCGTCGCAGTTGAGCAGGCGGATCTGCACCCGCGTCAGCCGGTCCGGATCTTCGACCGAGACCACTTCCGCCAGATAGCTGGAGGCCCAGGCTGCGACCGGCGCATCGAATCGGTTCCTGACCGTCATGCCCGCCCTCCCCAATAGGCGCATTCGGCTTCGAACTGCGTGCGGTATCCCACTTCCATATCAAAACGATGGCTGGCCCTCGTCACATAATAGGTATTACTGAACCGCGGGCCCATTCCGCTGATGGTCACCTGCGTGCCCACACGAATCTCCGGGTTACCCTCTGCCGTGCCTTCCAGACAGACAAACCGGCGAGCCCGTTGATCGAACGCACTGTCGGCAACCGCTTGCGCCTCGTCCTGCGTTCGCACCGCCACATGCCCGATGTGCTGCGTCCGATCGATCGCCGCCTGCGCCAACATCTCTGCCCCGGTGATCCCCACCCCCGGCCCGGGATTCGTTCCGGTGCTCTCCGCCGTCAGGCGAGATCCTTGCGCGACGTCCCACCCTGCGACGGTGGCCTTCGTCACTTGATGCGCCAAGTCGACCAACACACGAGCGCTACGAAGCTGCCCATGCAGACGCAACTCGACGGTCCCTCGCTGAACGTCCCGACGCGGAGACAGATGCAGTTCGTCCCCAACCACCTGCACGTCACCGTCGTAGCGCTCCATCACCCGGCGTAAAAATGCCAAATCACTTTCGTTGAACTGCACCCAGGTTCCGACCATATCTGTCAAACCCGTCACCACCGGTTGAAGACCGAGACGATCGGCCACTGTCTGCCCCAAGTCAGCGAGCGACATATCGTCATACGTCTTCGTGCGTCGAGCCATGCGTGCCTGCTGCGCTGCATCCTCTGCCAAGATCACCAACTCCGGAGGGCCCTCTTCCCGAAACTCCGCTTCCAGCCCCATGATCGTGCCGCGAAATATCTCCGTCGGCGACGACACCGGCCCTGCGTGCACGGCAATCGATTTCCCCAGCGTCACAATGGCCCCATCCTCGAATCCAAATGAGGCACCGCCGCTCGGATTGCTCGCCACGTTGCTGAGCCGCAGTTGTAACGTCGAAAGCCCGCCCTCTTGCTCGGTCATGTCCATCCCGATCAGCAG
Organism: Nitrospirota bacterium; assembly: GCA_030645475.1. Classification (NCBI taxonomy): domain Bacteria; kingdom Pseudomonadati; phylum Nitrospirota; species Nitrospirota bacterium. The sequence goes on along the minus strand of JAUSMA010000052.1, from coordinate 1,754 downwards.
CTCGGATACTTTGGCATACGACTGCTGGTCGATCTGAACCGTCGGCCTCGCGCTATAGACCGCCGTGTGGCTGATTGGACGTTCACCCATGGGAAGGCTCCCTCATCGTCATCTATTCCCTGACGGATCGGACGAACAAGCAGACGGCTGACCGTGACCGTGCACTGCTAGTCGGCATGTATTCTCGCGGCACGGGACGCCAGGCGTCGCAATTCCACTGCAACATCCACGCGGGGTTGCCGGGACGTCGTCGCCGGAGATTGCCCCTCCGAGGCCGGCGATTCCGACTGCACATCCGCAACGACTTCATCGATCACAACCGCCATGTGCTACCTCTCATCAAACCGTATCTTGGACGCTAAGCTGGCATTCACACCGACATCCGCGCTCAAGCTGGCAGAGCCTTCCATTTTGGCTCGGCCTCCCACTCCAAATTGCGCACCCTGATCGGTCGCCAACCCCACCGAATCGCTGCGCGGAAATAACGATTGGGGATTCAGAGCAGGAGGCAAGGATCCACCAGACGGCGTCATGCGCAATCCGGCAAAGGCGCCCTGGCTTGCCGACACTCCGGCGGAGGCCGATCCTCCGATAGAAACTCCAACACCGGCCCCTACTCCCCCTGAGACGCCGATACCCACACCGGCGCCGCCACCAATACCGATTCCCCCGCTGAGGCCCACACCGATCCCCATCCCACCGGATGCGAAGGCCACAGGCCCACCGAGTGAAATCGAGGCATCGAGCGAAATCGGCCCACTGGTAAACCGTAACGTCTCCAAGCCATTCGCTGCACCTAATGCCCGGCCGACATCTCCGACACCAGCCATTGCCGAGATCCCCGTCACACCTGCACTGGCCGAGAGAGACAACACTGCCCCCTCCCCGCCTCCCGCTCCCGAACCCGCGCCATCCTCAGCAAACACAACCTCTTGCCGGGCCATGCTCATATTGACCTTGGCACGTAGCGGGACACCGGATGGCGCAAAGAAATCAATCGTCTCCTGGTACGATTGCACCATCCCTTGAAACACGAAGGTCCCCCATTCGAATCGCACAATGGCGGGTATCCGCTGTTCATCCGGCTCCATGAGCAAGGCAATCCGTTGCGTCGCCATCCGTACATCCGTCCCCACATCGGTCGTGTCGAACGTCAACTCCATCGTCAGGGTGGACGAACTCCCGGTCACGTACTGCTTGGTATCCCCCGATTCGCCACTGGCACCCAAGGTATTAGCAATCGAAAGCTGCAGCGAGGTCGGATTGAAATGCACCGTGATCGCCTGCCCTTGCTGAGGGCCGCTTTGAGGCGTAAAGACGGCTTTCTGAACTCGTTGTGCGTCACTCATCGTGGCACGGCCTTCCAGTTACGACAGGAACTCCAGCCCTTCGTGGACCACGTGTAACTCTTCGATCCCCACTTCCGACGCCTTTGCATTCAGGTCCGCTGTCTTGAACTTCACGGGCATCGCATGGCGGAGCACCCAGGTCACCGCCGGGGCCCCGGCATGATCCAGCATAACGATGGCCAGCGAGAGTCGATGGGCATAGGCGCCCCCTTGCGTCACCATGGCAAACCACTGCCAAAGATGTTGACTGCGGAGCATACCGCGGCGCAGCACCACCGTGGCAAAACTCACGGGTCCGACTCGTTGCGCCGCGCCGTAATTACGCCCGCCTTCTTTGATAACGACCGGTTCCATCGTCGCTTCCAATCCCGTACATTCGGCGAACCCCCCATCGAGCGACGACAG
>JAUSMA010000051.1 GCA_030645475.1 Nitrospirota bacterium | reverse complement strand
ATGCAATACGTTCACCTCGGCCGGTCGGGCGTCAAAGTCAGTCGGTTCTGTCTCGGCACGATGAACTTCGGGCCGGAGACGAGCGAGGCGGACAGTTTTGCCGTCATGGATCGGGCGTTGGAACTGGGCCTCAACTTTTTCGACACGGCTGACGTCTATGGTTGAAAGGTGGGCGAGGGGTGGACGGAGCAGATCGTGGGGCCCTGGTTCGCCCAGGGCGGGGGGCGGCGTGAAAAGGACGTGCTGGCGACGAAAGTGTTCGTCCGGATGGGCGAGTGGCCGAATCAATCCCGCTTGTCGGCTCTCCACATCAAGCGGGCCTGTGAGGACAGCCTGCGGCGCTTGCAGACGGATTGCATCGATCTGTATCAGATGCACCATGTCGACCGGCAGACGCCGTGGGAGGAAATCTGGCAGGCGATGGAGCAGTTGGTCCGTGAAGGCAAGGTCCTCTATGTCGGCAGCAGCAATTTTGCCGGATGGCACCTGGCTCAAGCGCAGGAACTGGCTCGCAGCCGCCACTTCTTCGGCCTCGTGTCGGAGCAGAGTCTCTATAATTTGACCGAGCGGACGGTTGAGTTGGAAGTGATCCCGGCCTGCGAAGCCTACGGGATCGGCTTGATGCCCTGGAGTCCGCTCGCGCGAGGACTGTTGGCCGGGGCGTTGGAACCGGCGAAGGTCGGTCGACGCGCCGACGAGGATCTGAAGAAAACGATCGAGAAACATCGCCCCAAGTTAGAAGCCTATCACGCACTCTGCACCCAACTCGGCGAACGCCAGGCCGATGTGGCGCTGGCCTGGCTGCTGCACCAAAAGGCCGTCACGTCCCCGATTATCGGGCCGCGTACGATGGAGCAATTGAACGGGACGATGCGTGTCTTGAATCTGACGTTGAGCCAGGAAACCCTGAAACGGCTCGACGATATCTTCCCCGGTCCAGGCGGGCCCGCACCGGAATCCTATGCCTGGTGACAAGGGCCGAACCTGTATGAGCGAGGCATCGTAACCTCGGTAGAAGATATCAACAGGCTCGGTGGGGCCGCCTTGCATCCGTCTGCTGGTGGGGCATCGGCTAGTATCACCGAGGTTTCTTCTAGGGGAGGTCGGCATGTGGCCTCTGGCGCTGTTCTTCTTTCTGTGCTCCGCTGCCTCCGGCTTTGCCGAACCCGGTTCCCCCGGGAAATACGGCCGCCACTCCAACCTTTTTAATCCTGCCACACTGTTTGCGCCGGACAATCCGCTGAACCCTGCAGAGAAGTACCAGGCGCCCGCGAATACCCCGAACCCTCGTTACCGTTTCGATCCGAACAACCCCACCAATCCAGAGACTCGGTACATTCCCAGCAACCCGTTCAACCCCGCCAACCAATTCAACCAGGATAATCCGCTGAACCCCGCCAATCGCTCTAACCCCACCATGCCGTTCGCGCCGCTCAATCGCCCCTATGGGTCCGATCGCTAGGCGCGGGGGGACGGACAGGTACCGGGGTCTTTTCTCGCAGCCAGCTTACAGCTCTCCTCGCTTCGTGATGGAAGATCGTCAGGTCGCATCACCCCGCTTTCCAAATGGGCTCGGTCCAGGTATCCTTCCCCAACCTTTTGTTCTCGATGCGAGCAGGTCCCTTGATTTTGTGTCACTGAGCCCTCATTCGTTTTTCTCTATCCTGACAGAGGAGGTACGGCGATGCCGGGAGTCGATATTCTGATGGACTATGTCATCCGCTATGGATTTCAAATCCTGGGCGCAGCGATTGTCTTTGCGGCCGGTATGCTGGTCGCCCGTTGGGTCGGCAGGCTGACGCAACAGTGGCTCGATCGCCAGGACATGGAGCCTCCGGTCCGGATGCTCCTGGTCAAGGCTGTACAGATCGTGATTCTGTTCTTTACGGCCATGGCGGCGTTGGGTCAACTGGGGGTCCAGATTGCGCCGCTGCTCGCCGGGATCGGCGTGGCCGGACTCGGCGTCGGGTTGGCGCTGCAAGGCGTCTTGAGCAACGTCGTGGCCGGGCTCTCCATTATTTTCACCAAACCCTATCGGGTGGGGGAACATATCTCGATCTTGGGTGTGCAAGGGGATGTCGTTGCCATCGGTATCTTCTCGACCACGCTCCTGCATCCCGATCGCTCGCACGTCGTCATTCCTAACCGGAAGATCGTGGGGGAGATCCTGCACAATTTCGGTACGATTCGCCAACTCCATCTCCAAGTCGGGGTGGCCTATCGCACGAATGTGGCCGAGGTGCTGGCGCTCGTGCGGGAGATTCTGGCGCAGAATCCCGGTGTGCTCACGGATCCGGCCCCGCTGGTCGGGATCTCCGAACTGGGCGACTCCGCCATCACGATCTCCATTAAGCCCTGGACGTCGGTCGTCAACTTCACGAGGGTGCAGGGGGAGCTGAACGAGACCATCATCGAACGGTTTCGTACGGCGCACATTGAGATTCCCTTCCCGCAACAGGAGGTCCGCCTGCTGTCGACGGTGTAACTGAGGACAGAAAGCTCTTCATCGTCTGTGACCTCTTTAACCTGTGTACGGATTGTATCGTTCATCGGCACTTGCCAGGAGTACACAGGAAGCATGGTGCCGGGCTCTTCACATTCTGTCGGGTTTTCCATTCCTACAAGCTAGCTCATTCTCTCTTTAGGGATGAGGGTTGAAGATCTTCCATTGCGTGCGTTGCGTGAGCACAGGGGACTGTCCAGACTGTCTTTGTATTATTCTTTTCACTTTCTCTCAGGAGGATGCCTGCTGTCGGTTCT
>JAUSMA010000050.1 GCA_030645475.1 Nitrospirota bacterium | reverse complement strand
CAGGAAATCGTCCACACCAGCCTCCGCAGCCACGGCCGCCGCAGTCTGCGGATTGTCGCCGGTGATCATGACGGTCTTAATCCCCATCCGTCGCAATTCGGCAAACCGCTCTTTGATCCCGCCCTTGATGATATCTTTCAGGTAGATCACGCCCAGCACTTTCGGCCCCTCCGCCACGACCAGCGGGGTACCCCCCTGCTTCGCAATCTTCTCCACATGTAGGCGAACCGCTGGAGAAAAGTGGCCTCCCCGTTCCGTCACATAGGCTTCGATTGCGCCATCAGACCCCTTGCGTATTTCCCGCCCGTTCAAATTGACGCCGCTCATCCTCGTTTGAGCCGTAAAAGGAATGAATGTCGCGCCTAGCTCGTGAATGTCGCGCGCACGCAATCCATACTTTTCCTTGGCCAGGACGACGATACTGCGTCCTTCCGGTGTCTCGTCCGCCAGCGACGAGAGCTGGGCCGCATCGGCCAGCGCCTGATCGCTCACTCCGTCGGCCGGAAGGAACTCGGTCGCTTGCCGATTCCCCAATGTAATGGTGCCGGTTTTATCGAGGAGCAACACATCCACGTCGCCTGCCGCTTCCACGGCTTTGCCGGACATGGCGATGACGTTCGCCTGCACCATTCTGTCCATTCCCGCGATCCCGATTGCGGAGAGCAATCCTCCGATCGTCGTCGGGATCAGGCAGACGAGCAGTGCCACCAACACCGTCACGGTGACTGGCGTCCCCTCCCCCATGGCCTGCACGCTGTACAGAGAGAACGGCAACAACGTCACCGTCGACAAAAGGAAGATGACTGTCAGCGCTGCCAACAGAATGTTCAGCGCGATCTCATTCGGAGTCTTTTGGCGCGTGGCCCCCTCGACCATCGCAATCATCCGGTCCAGAAATGTTTCGCCTGGATTGGCCGTGATCCGTATCACCAACCAGTCCGACAGGACGCGTGTGCCGCCCGTCACGGCGCTGCGATCGCCGCTCTCTCGAATGACGGGGGCGCTTTCACCGGTGATGGCACTTTCGTTCACCGAGGCGATGCCTTGGATGACCTCCCCGTCGCAGGGGATAAAATCTCCGGCCTCCACCAACACGACGTCTCCCCGCTTCAAGGTACTCGCCGGGACGATGGAGGAGGGAACGCTGAGATACTGGTCGCCGGACTCAGGCTCGCCCAGTTTTTTCGCGTTCATTTCACGCCGGGAACTGCGCAGCGATTCCGCCTGTGCTTTTCCGCGCCCTTCCGCCATCGCTTCGGCAAAGTTCGCGAACAGCACGGTGAACCAAAGCCAGAGCGAGACGGCGAGGATGAACCAGACAGGCGCTTCGCCTGTCCCGAACAGCGCCTGGAAGAACAGGACGGTCGTCAGCACACTCCCGACCGCGACCACGAACATGACCGGATTGCGAATTTGGTGGCGCGGATGCAGCTTCCGGAAGGATTCCAGCAGCGCTCGTCGCATAATCCTAGGATCGAACAATGGCCTTCTCTTATCTTGCGTTGTCATCTCAAAATCCTCCACTCCAGCGCTGTTATCGGCTCACCATCAGGATATGTTCTATGATTGGACCCAAGGCCAGTGCAGGCACGAAGGTAAGGGCTCCCACCAGCACGACGACACCGATCAGCAGCACGACAAACAGCGGCGTATGGGTCGGCAGGGTTCCGGGGCCGGCCGGCACAAGTTTCTTCCTCGCCAGCGCGCCGGCCAAGGCCAACGTGGGAATCGCCAACCAGAAGCGGGAGATCAGCATTGCGATCCCGCCAGTGAGGTTGTAGAAGGGTGTGTTGACATTCAGTCCGCCGAACGCGCTGCCGTTATTATTCCCCATCGAACTATAGGCATAGAGCATCTCACTGAACCCGTGGGGGCCCGGGTTCAAAATCGAGCTGGTGCCAGCGCCTGTCACCGAGGCCACGGCCGTGAAACCGAGGACTACCATCGGCATGATCAGGATCAACAGGGAGGCCATCTTCATCTCATAGGGTTCGATC
>JAUSMA010000049.1 GCA_030645475.1 Nitrospirota bacterium | reverse complement strand
CGCTCTATCATGTTGCTTGGTGTCCCGACTGTGAAGTCGTGCGCGACAAGTTGGCGGACCTCCACATCGACTACGAGCAAGTCATCGTGCCCGACATCCGCCCAATGCGCAAAATCGTCCACGAGGTCTCAGGCCAGTACTATGTTCCCGTCCTCAAGGATGGAGACCAGGTGTTGACGGAAACCGACGACATTCTCGACTATTTGGACAAGACGTACGGTCAGGACCGGATATCCGACGGCTAACAGGCTGAGGGGAAACCCTCGCAGGATGCTCAAACAGGCCGTTCAGCAAGGCCGAAGCGAGCGAAGAGGGGAGGCGTACCCTTGTGGTACGTTGAGCCTCTGAGCGAAGCGAGAACGATGCTGGCGGGCTTTTTCAGCATCCTGCTCATCTTTCGTTGCAGTCCGCGATCAAGATCGGGTATGTAACTCCCCATGCCGATTGAAAACAGTTTCCAGCACGACGAGATGTCCCGGAAAAATCCTGGCGAACGCCTCTCTGTTCGTGAGGTCGCCCCGACCACCCTCTCAGAATCGCCATCCGGACAGGAGGCCATGGCCATTGCCGGCAAACAGCTCTCCCATGCTGGTATCCGCCTCATCGTGTTGCTCCACGGCTCCATCATGGGAACCGATCTCTTCGGGGCTCAACGGCTGGATGAATTGGGCGGGCTCAAACGGGGGTACTCACGCGGCGTGACAGGCCTCGATGCCCTCTTAGCGCTGCTCCGCGACGGCAGCAATGGCATCTCCTCGCTGTCTGGAGGATTGAAGCCACCGCTTGCAAATGATGACGCCACCAAGCGGCTCCTCGATGAGCAGCTTGGGGATGCCGGCAATTTCACAAACGCCTACGTGGAGCAGATGAAACAGTCCCTCAACCGGGGCCTGGATCGTCCGATCTCTTGCATCCGCGAACTCTGGGCCTGTGAGCACCATCACCTAGGCCGCGCGATGGCGGCCATCTCGCTGCTTGGACGCCTGCGCGATTGGATCGAAACCCATAAGCTGGGCCAAGGAGATCGAATCCTTGTCGAGGCTCATGGGCAGGCTGGACTCGTCCTCGCCCTCATCTCGAACCTCCTATGTGTCACCGCGAGCAGCAGCAGGACGCGACTGCTCGACCTCTTGTCGGCGTATGCCTCACAAGTCAATCGACCGGACCTCACCTCGACGATCCAACGAATCACTCCGTTGTTGGCGAATGGTACCCTGCTCAATGGGGCGACGCTGGACGTCGTCACATTCGGCATGCCGGTACGTTACGGGTGGGATCCGTCAGGATTGGGCAAACTCCTGCACATCGTCAACCATCGAAATCTTCGAACCGATGGCAAGACCTGGCTCGCGAAGATGGAGTTGCCCCAGATCACGATGGAAATGCCGATCGCCTGGGGCGGAGATTATGTCCAGGAACTGGCCGTGGCCAGCAGCGATGCCGTGCCGACGACCGAAGCAGCCAAAGCGGCCAATAAAGCCCTGTGGGAACTCGTGGAGCCGCTTGATGGATTCGAACGATGGCTCGAATGTGCCCGCCGTGCCGTCCGTATCCCGAGTGAGGGACTGGGGATTCTCGCCGACTACAAAGATTCCACCGGCTCGACGAATGTGCGCGACCATTACTTCGGCCACGCAGTCTATACGCGCCTCGACACGATGCTCTTCAACACCACTGAAATCGTGCGCACCCTCTACCACGTCCCGTAACCCGCATTATTCATGAGATGTCTTCTGCAAGCGCGGAACGTTGTTCCTGCGTGTGAAGCGTCGTCCGTCCGAAGAAATGAGCATATGGCGTATGGCTTATAGCCAATAGCACATGCGGGAAAGACAGAACATTCTTTGTTCATGCTATACGCTATTAGCCATATGCTCATATCTCCAACGAGGAACGCACTTTCGGGCGCTCCCTCTCGTCACCCTTCCCTGAGTTGAACCGCCAAAGGCTCCCAAGAAAAGATGCCATCCAGGTAAGCATGGCCGTTCGGCGTGGTGGCGACGAGTTCGATCGATTCGTAGATGCTGATCGTCGTGCCGCTGCCGGCTGAGACAGAGACTTGCATCGTGAGGGCTGCGCTCGGCGCGCATGACGCAATGTCCTGATGTGTCCGCAACTGTGTGGGCGAGGCTGACAGGTTGACGAACCGGGCTGGCGGCGCCTGTCGAAACTCGCCATCGTAGGCCACCCACAGTCGCGCAGTGGCCGACACATGGGCATACCACTCATCTCCGACCGCGTTACTTTCAACCCAATTAAACAGGGTGTTCACCCGCGACATGATCGACACCGTCGTCGATTCCAACGAGGCGGGAATCTGCAACTGAGTCTGATAACCAGCATGGACATAGCCGAACGTATCCCAGAACGAAGGATTCGCGCCGACGCGAGCCTGGAGCGATTTATTCGGGAGCACCTGCTCCACGTAATGGGGATTCGCCGCGAGACGAAGATAGTGCGTATCTTCGAGGTATTTAATCTGATCGAGCCTGCACAAGGTTTCATCCCGATCGCCAAATCCGATGGTATTCGGCGCTGAGACACTATCCATTCCGGTAAAGATCAACTTGCTCCAACCGATCGGCGCAATGCAGGTCGCACTCGCCAACCCGTTCAGCTTCTCCAGCACCGCCACACGGCTCTTGATGTCGCCGAAGACCGACTCAAGCCCTTCCTTCGTTCCACGAACCCGTTCGACCAACAATGTCTTTTCGAGCTTCCTCTGCTCCTCAAGCTGCCGCACAAACGAGGCTGTCTGCCGATCGAGTTCCAACACTGGTGCCATCGGATCCCCCTTTTCATGAAAAGTGCTCCAACGAAGATGGAAGCCAAGGGGAGATCAGCAAGAGGGATGCCCCTCCTAACCCCGCGCAAACGCTCTCTAGATACATACAGGCTGAAGGCAGGTACCAACTAGGAGGACAGGTTTGAACGGGATAAGCTGACAGGGGAAAGCCACCGATAATTCTGGGCTCGATGCAATTAAGAGAAAGGTCTCTAGCGTAGAGAGGCATCGAGTACAACGGACTTTACTCTGATTAGATCCTTTGAAAGATCCGCGGCGGTTGTGCTTAGCTGCTGTCTTGCGTCATCAATATTAGGGCAGAGCCTAAGAGCCTGTTTTCTCCTACCATCCCGACCAGACCACTTTGCGCAATTAAACCAGCCCACTAAATAGAGACCATGTTGGCAGCGGTTGTCCTTGAGGTACCTGCCTACTAGTTGATCACGCATTGCATTGTGCAATTCAGGGTTCCAACAGCCCTTGCATTCGATAATGACCGTGACTGAATCATAGGCCTTGCCTGAGCTTTCCAGGATAACTGCGTCCACATGGATATCGGTTCGCTCACCTTTGTGAATACGAACCTCTCGGTTCACGATGACGCCACTTTGCTTCAAATCCTTGTCGAGATAGGTTTTCACATAGTCGGAAAATGCGTCCTCATTTTTCGGCTTAGAGCTGCGCTTGTCAACCTTGTCCCAGAGAAATTGGGCCTCTGGTATCTCTCCCTGTAGCAGAGATTGAAACCGGTCCAATGACTCAACCAGAACCTGAATCAGTTGATCTCCACTCTGCACTAACCTCAGCTCATGATCCGCAGCAAGCTTTATAATATCCTGTGGTCGAGTTGGAACCCACATAGCCCGACGAGCTTCAGCCTCGGCGTCTACCTGGACCCATTTCAGCCAATCAAGTTCCGGCAGCTCTTGTTGAAGCTTCTTGATGGCCTCGCAAGAGCGAACACTTCCTCGATGAGTTAAGAGCTGGATGATGGCGCTTCGCCACATCTCGATATGCTCAAGAGACCCAGCCCAATACGCTTCACCGCTCTTATGTTCGGGTGCTTCGAAGTGACGCGTGAGCCACACGTAAAGGTCAGCAAGTTGGTCTTCATTGAGGCGAAGACCTATTGAACTATAATCAGAGCAAACACCAAGGATGACTTGCTTGCCAAAATCTTCATCTGCCTGCACAGCTGGCCATACTATCGGCCAGCCAACATCTTTTGTATCGAGCATTAATGTTTGCGCTGCAGCAACTGCCCGCGCGCGCTCTGGATCGGCCCCGGGTGGCGGGATCGGAACCAAAGAAGAAGCAAATAACTCTGCTTCCAAATTGTCATGAGCAAACAGAATACTGAGCAACGAGCTCATGGATTTCGGTGTAGCCGCGCTAGCCTTGGCATAGCCCAAGAGTAACTTGGCGATCTCCTCATCCCAGATTCCATTCAGTTCTGTCGCAGTGCCTATCCTCTCTCCCTGTTTAATTTCACTTTCTATCAAGACCTTCGCTGCATCAAGCACGGCAAGTGGAGATTTGCGGTAGGCGAGCTTGAGTAATTCTTCCTTAACGGATCGATCACTGTCGTTATCCAGAAATGGGAAGGCAAGAATAATTGGGCACCATCTTCCAATCTGATCAGCCGACAAGCTTTGCATGACCATGGGCCTAACCTTTTGGAGTAAAGCTACGGCGCTCCACTGCGACATTACCGACCGACTCCATTCCCTTGTCCCAAGCCAATTGGACGCAACGGGAATATCAGATTGAACATACTTCTCTGCCACGCGATCGATTCTTTCTCGGGTTGCTGGATCAGCCGATAGCCAACCCGGTAGTTTCATCACGTCCCATTCAAAACCTAAATTGTAGTCCGTGCTGGCTGACTCTAGAGTCAGCTCATAAGTAACACCCCACCACGCAGCAGGATTACGGTCCTCACACTCCTGAATGGCCCTCGCCAGTCTTTCAGCGGGAGATGGCCTGAGTGGAGGTTTCTCTTTTCGCCTCCTCCATGTCTCTTCTTCCTCATATCGGGCCTTCAGTTGTTGAGCTTGCGCGGAGCCAAAACTTATCGGCTCCCAAAGCGATTTGAACTTGTCCGCAACCAGTGGGTACTTCTTGCCTGCTTCATAGAGCACATCTAAGTGCTCTGGAGACCCGTCGAACAGTCTAGAAAGGAGATCAACCACAACTCTCTGAATTTCTCTATTTAGATTTCGGTCAAGGTATGAACTGAGCCAGTAGAAATCCGCCGACCGTATAATCGGTGTGTGAGTGAATACAAGCCATATGGCTTCACATTCGGGATCCTCCGCCACGACCGAAAGGACTGCCTCAAGCAGCCGATGCCTTTTATCCTCATCTTGCAAAAAGTTGAGACGGTCAGCTTGCTCCATCCTTCCCTTGATCAAATCATCATGATGTTTCAGTCTAGATCCCACAAACCTAGCAAGGGCCTCAGTCACTCCAGGCCCATTCATGTTTTCCCATGCCTTCATTACAACCCCATCCATGAGAGATTCTATAGATGAGTCCATCTCGTGACGTGGCTGTGGCAAACTGGTCACAAATTCGAGAGCTGGGATTAAGTCGTGTTGATCCAGACCTTTAACGAGCTCCGATGAAAGGAAAAGCCGATAAACACCAATGAATCCTTCATTTTTTGGCGGCCTTAGAAGAGGGAATAATTCTCTGGCCGTGATATGAGAAGGCCACAAGGCCCTGAAAACACTACCCTTGAGTTCATCGCGGAGGTCATCGGCATCATCTGAAGAAGCTAGAGGTTTGAGTCTTTTCCTTGTTTGATCGTCGCCTATTCTCCAGATTGCAGACGCAGCTTGTACTCGTGACGCCAGGTTGTCTGAAGTATCAAGAGCCACTTCCAGAAAGACATCGTTCAGAGCTTGGATGTTACAAGATTCTGCGATGTCGATTGCTACGCGCCGTACAATTACCCCCTTTGTCTTATCTGTAATATAAGGACGAAGTTGGTCTGCTAGGCCAGGATGTGCCAGATTCTTGTAGTGCTGATGGTCGCGATCATAGGCGTGTTCATCCTCGTAGAGCTGCAACAACGCCTCGACCAAGGCAGCCCGCTGTGGGGAATCTCCTGTCGCCACCTCACTCCTTAACAACAGATCCGGCTCGGCCTGCACAATGGTTTTAAATATCTCCGGAATCATTCCAGCCAACCACGCAGCCGTCTCACCCAATTGAGGAATAATCTTCTTGTTTGGATCACCTGGATGAGTGATTAGGCTCTTGATTTGAGAAATCGAAACATCGTGTTTCTTCAGATACCATGCAGCCAGAAACTCCGCATAGGTCTGATGCCCCCAACCGATCCGATTCGGACCGCGAGTTGAAAAAAGACCGGTGCCAAGAGTTTCCCGAATCTCTTTTTCGCCTACCTTAAAACGCACATTATCGACTGACTCGGCCCCAGCTGATAATTCTCGGATTTCGACATCTTCGTTAGGAGCCTCAACTGAATTTGCACCTAGATAGACAGCGTTTCGATTCCCAAAAATCATGGTAGCCGCAATTCGAGCTGCCACCACCAGGCGTTGCCCTGCGATAAGTTCCCCTTTATGTCCAGCTGCACCCCGACTTTCGCTCGTCTCGGCAGCAAGTACTCGACATCCTTCCAGATAGAGGGCGGACTGGGAGCGGGGCAGACTTCCCTTCTTCCGATACACCGATAACAGAAAGTTCAAGGTGACGGGCTTGATGGCAAACGGGACGACGGCTGAAGATTCGACTTGGCTAAGAAAGAGTTCTGCATCTAACCCAGAAACACGGGCCGCTTCTTCGACATCAATTTTTCTCAGTGGTGCGAGCACATAATGCTGGACAGCTTCCTTACCCAACCAATCTGCAAGACCATTCTCAAGAAGATCTGGCCACTCTACCGTTCTACAAGCAATTCTGAGGTAAAGGCGTTCAAACGGTAGTTTCTTGAACTCATCTACGAGGCAAGCAGCTAGAACTCTGATCGATAATAAGCCTTCATCCAAACTGTCCAAGAAAAGATGCAGAGTATGTGTGCCAGCTAACCATTCCTTGAAAATGGGGTTTTCAAAGAGGTGAACCGCTAGTCGAGTATCCGTCTGGTAAGAGCGGAGATTTATGAAGAGAGACTTCTCATTTGAATCGTGCTGCCTTTTTCCCCAGACAGATTCCTGCTCCGACAGAATTGTGGACTTCCCCATGCCGGGATCGCCGAGCAAAATAAGTGCCCTCAAACTGGAGATTTCATCGAACGATACGACATTCTTATTCCAGAATCGGCTTGATTGGGAATCAGGGTCAGGAAGGTACCCGTCATCTGCCAGGTTGAGACTAGAGCCTCTTGGATGCCAAAAGCGCTTCCAATGAAAGTGGGTGTCGCTCATGTGCTTAGTCTGATATAGGGATATTGATAAGGGGAGTTATCCATTTTTTGCGGGTGGCGTCGACCAGCCCGACCGCCCGCAGCGGGGTCCCTACACCGGGCGGGGTGCGAGGACGGTCGGGCTGGTCGACGACAGGACCCGCGTCAGAGATGAACTATTCATTTTTTAAAGATCAACCTCGGCTCCGTCATGTTCCCCATCGAGACCGCCACCAGTTCCCACCCGTTTGACCCAAACTCGTTCAACTTAGTTTGCATGTTCTGAGTGTCCGGAAGCACCTCGACGATTCTGTACTGATAATGCTTCGACTCCTGCGCCTTCGCCGCAAATGGCTGGCCCATGAGCAGCAACAGGCCCACCGCACCCAGACCGACACCCGCGATCAACCATGCCCCCGAACGACGTACGTCCTGCATGTCGCACCTCCCGTTGTTCTCTTTTACGGATGGTCCACTCGCCAGTTCTTTCCGACGCTACTATCCAATTTCAACGACACCAAGAGCCCGATGCGCAGCTCCGACTACCGTTTCACTTGGAGTGGCTGGGATGATCCCGACTGCGCGCGTCGAACGAGCACATTCTGATCGTGCGCGTTCCGCGAGCAAAGGGATCGTCCTAGTCACCCCAACCAACCCGCTCGTTCATTCAAAATGCATTGCGTGGCCACCCCGCGATGCTCTCTCTTACGGATGCGCCACGCGCCAGTTGTGGCCTGTTCCCAAATCCACTTTCAGCGGCACCGACAGCCCGATCTTCTTTCCCGTCGCTTCCATCTCCGTTTTCACAAGATGTTTCACCTCTTCCAGGTCCTTCTCCGGGACTTCGAAGATCAACTCGTCGTGCACTTGGAGAATCATCTTCGTATGCGGCATCTCGTGGCTCAGCCGCCGATTCACGTCAATCATCGCCACTTTGATGAGATCCGCCGCTGAGCCCTGGATCGGGCTGTTCACCGCCATGCGCTCGCCGAACCCGCGCTGCACCGGATCTCCGCTCTGCAACTCGGGGATCGGACGACGCCGGCCGAGGATCGTCGTCGTGTAGCCTTTCGTTTTGCCTTCTTCGATATTCCGGTCCATCAAAGCTCGCACGGCCGAAAACTTCTCGAAGAACGTCTCGATATATTTCTTGGCCTCCGCCTGCGTCACGCCGATGTTCGAAGCCAGGCCGAAGGGGCTGATCCCGTACACAATGCCGAAGACGACCGTCTTGGCCACGCGCCGCATGTCTCGCGTGATCTGACTGGAGGGCAGACCGAAAATCTCCATGGCCGTCGCCATGTGGATGTCTTCCCCCTTCGCAAACACCGCGAGCAAACGCGGATCTTGCGACAGGTGCGCAAGGATGCGCGGCTCGATCTGGCTGTAGTCGGCGCAGAGCAGGGTGTGACCAGGTGGCGCGATAAAGGCTTCTCTGATTCGTAATCCGTACTCGCCCTTCACCGGAATATTTTGCAGATTTGGTTCGGTGGAGGAGAGCCGTCCGGTCGCCGCGACGGTCTGATTGAGCGAGGTATGGAGCCGCTTGGTCTCCGGATTCACCAATTCCGGTAACGCATCCACATAGGTGGACTTGAGTTTACTCAAGCTCCGATAGTTTACGATCTGCGCGGGCAGTTCGTGCTGTGTGGCGAGCTGCGTGAGCGTGTCTTCATCGGTCGAGTAGCCGGTCTTGGTCTTTCTGATCGGCTTGAGCCCCAACTTCTCGAAGAGCACCGTGGCGAGCTGCTTCGGCGAATTGATGTTGAACTCGCCGCCGGCCAATCCCTGAATCGTCTCGATCATCTTGTCGAGGTCATGCTCCAGTTCTTTGCTGAGCCTCTGCAACCCCTCGACATCCAACAAGAACCCGTTCCGCTCGATCTCCGCCAAGACCGCCACCAGCGGCATTTCAATTTCGTGAAAGAGCTTGAGGCTGCCCTGTTCCGACAGTCGTTCTGTCAAAGGCTGGGCCAGCTTGGCCAAGACCGACGCCGCCTCTGTCGCCTCCTCTTGTGACCCGGTATCCTCGGCATCGAACAGCGATTTCGGCGCAGCCTTCTCCTTCTTCCCTGTCCCAAGCCGATGGTCCAGCAGTTCCAACGCGATGGTTTCGAGCTGGTGATCGCGGCGGTTGGGATTGAGCAGATAGTCCGCGACCATCGTGTCCAGGTAAGGGCCCGCGAGGGTCACGCCGATACGGTGAAACACCAGCAATGTCGCTTTCAGGTCATGGACCACCTTGGTTCTCGTGGCGTCGTGCAGCAAGGCAATGATGGACCGCATATAGGCATGGACGTCGAGCGGAATGAAGGCGGTCTTCTCTCCGGTGGACAGCGCGATGCCCTGCACCTCTGCCTGTGCGACGGGCCCAGGGGTCAGCAGACATTGCAGGCCGAGGACGCCGCCCTTCGGCAAGCTCTCCACAAATCGCTGAGCAGAGGGTTCATCCTGCACGAGCGCCGTCTCCACCACCTCCTTCTCAGCCTGTGTGAACGAGGATTGAAACGTCTTCAGTAGCGAGGTGAATCCCAACTCACGCAAGAGATCGGTGAGCTGGTCCTGATGCGGCGGTTTCAGATGATAGGTCTCGGGCTCGAATGGGATAGGGCTATCCAGCTGAATGGTCGCCAGCCGCCGGCTGAGGCGGGCATTCTCGGCTTGATCGATCAAGAGGGCTTTGATCCTGGGCGGCGTCACTTCCTCGACACGCTGGAGCAGTTCTTCGATCGTGTTGAACTGGGCGATCAGCTTCATCGCCGTCTTTTCACCGATGCCCTTCACGCCGGGAATATTATCTGCGGCATCGCCCATGAGCCCCATGATCTCGACGACGCGCGCCGGCTCGACGCCGAAGCGTTCACGGCATTCCGCTTCACCCAGCCATTTGTCTTTCACCGGATCGTAGATGCGCACGTGAGGCGTCAGGAGCTGGAACATGTCTTTGTCGCCGGTGACGATGACGACGTCGAAGCCGGCCTGTTCGGCCTGATGCGCGAGTGTGCCGATCAAATCGTCCGCCTCATGCCCGGACTGCCGGACGGCGGGAATATTGAGGGCATCCACGACACGATGGATGTAGGGAATCTGGGCGCTCATGCCGTCCGGCATCGGTGGCCGCTGCGCCTTGTAGGCGGTGAATTCCGCGTGACGCAACGTCGGACCCTTTTCGTCGAATGCCACGACGAGGCCGTCCGGCTTCTTCTCGCGCATAATCTTCAGCAACATCGTCGTGAAGCCGAGGATGGCGTTGGTCTGGAGGCCCTTGGAATTATTCATCGCCGGGAGGGCGAAGAATGCACGATAGATATAGGCGCTCCCATCGATCAGATAGAGCGTCTTGCGGTTGGATTCGAGGCTCGGCATGGTGTTGGAAAACGGCGTTAGGGATCGGGCGCTAATGTCAGCGGTGGTTTATCGAACTTGTGACGCATAGAATTGATGATGCCCAGCAGGGTCGGCTGGCCGACCATTTTGGCCTCCAATTCGCGCTTTCTGGGGAAATCCATGAGCGACACCCCGACCAGCATCGTCAGCAGGCCCTGCCCTGGCAAAAAGAGCATGGCGAAGCCGGCCAAGAGGAATACGACGCCGAGGACGTTCTTGACGACCAGCCCCAACAGGCGCAACACGGGATGATGGTCTTTCATCCAATGGCGGGGAGTGCGCGTGTCAAAATAATCGGCCGGCAAACGGACCAGAATCAGCGGAATGGCAATCAGCGAGCCGATAAAGCCTATCGCCCCAGCCACGGCGAGACCGATCAGCACATCGACCGGAATCCATTGCTGAATTGTTGCGAGTAGGCCATCCATGGGACGCGCATCCTAACATGCGACCTTGAGGCACTCAAGCCAACGACCGAGTGGGATCGACGGTTTACGGCGCCTTTCGCAACGGGCTATAATCTCTCTACTATGTCACCCCGCTCGCCCGTCACAACTCTCCTCAGTCGCTTGCTCGGAGTGGCACTCCTAGGCGCGGGGGTTTTCACGATTCCCTCCTCCGTTCTCGCATCCGACGATCTGCACATCGAAATTACGAAAAAGGGCCTGGGCAAGGAAGTCGTCATCACGCAAGGGACCCGCGAGTGGTTCATGCTGATCGAGGTGACACCGGAAAATTCCGTGGTCCTACGGCAGGAAAAAGAGCAGGATCGGTATCTCGTGGACGAAAGTGAAACCCATGACCGCCCCATGACCCTGGGCGAAGTCGATGCGGCGATTGCCGATTATGTGAACAGCGTCAAAGCGCGCGCCCCAAAGAAATAACGACCACCGATGCCACCTCAACCCAAGTTCGTCATCTTCGCCCATCACGCCACCTACGATACGCTGCACCAGGTCGCAACCCTGGGACTCACGGCCGCGGCGATGGGAAAAGACGTGATCGTGATTCTCTTGTTCTGGACGATCAAGAAACTGGCCGAGGGCAACATCGACGCGATCGACTTTCCGCCGGAATATGCGTCATCGGCAGACGAGGTCGCTCGATTATTGAAAGAGAAGAAGGTCCCGAAGATTTCGGAAATGTTTCACGATGCAAAACACGTCGGGAAGTTTCGCCTGATCGCCTGCAGCGCTGGCCTGGAATATATGGGCGTGGACAGCGCCGCCGTCACAAAGAATGTCGACGAAGTCATGGGACTCCCTGCCATTATCAACCTCACATCTGGCGCGGAAACGACGCTCTTCATCTAGCAGACTGCTGCAAAGTCCCCCCAGCTTCGTTCTCGCATCGTTCAGCCCCTCAACGTACCATCCGGTACGCCTCGGACCTTCACTCGCTGCGGCCTTGCTGGACGGATTTTTGAGCAGCCTGCGGGAACGAGCCATGTGCTCGCCTATCGTGATTTCTTCACTCCAACCCGATCGCAATATTCTGTGAGTTTGCACTTGCTGCAGAACGGCGAGACCGGCTGGCAGAGGTGCTGGCCATAGGGGACGAGCAGATCGTTGAAGGTAATCCAATGTTGCTTGGGAAGCTTGTTGCGTAGCGCCACTTCGGTCTCCTCCGGCGTCTCTGTCTTCACATAGCCCCAGCGATTGCTGATTCGATGGACATGGATGTCCACACAGATGCCTGGCTTGCCGAACGCGACCGTCACCACTAAATTCGCCGTTTTCCTGCCGACCCCTGACAGCGTCACCAGCTCATCGATGGAATCGGGAACGGCGCCTCCATAGACCTCCAACAGCCGACGGCAGATCGCATGAATGGATTTGGCTTTCGTCCGGTAGAAACAGACGGGGTAGATGGCTTGCTCGATCTGCTGAAGCGGAATGGTCAGCATCGTGGCAGGCTGATGCGCGAGCGCATAGAGCCTGGCGCTGGCTTCACCCGTCGTTTTATCTTTGGTCCGGAGGCTGAGCAGACAGGAAATGAGAATACGGAATGGATCCCGATTCGACTCGCGAGCCACGACGCCGAGGACCGGTTCCTCCCACTGCCGAATCTCGCGCTTCACGATGCGAAGCGCAGCAGTGACTTGATCCTGGCGCATGGACAAGGAAAGTATATGGGGCCTATAAGGAGTGCGTACTACCAACCGAACGGGCAAACCCGTAGAGAACGCTTACTCTGGCTTACGCTTCGCCAACCATTTTTGACGCCGACGCTGTGCCTCGCGCTCCTTGGCTTTCTTCCTGACGCTCGGCTTCTCGTAAAACCGCCGACGCTTCAGTTCCCGGAAGAGGCCTTCCCCCGCGAGCTTCTTTTTG
>JAUSMA010000048.1 GCA_030645475.1 Nitrospirota bacterium | reverse complement strand
CGCGGATCGACATCGCCCGCGCGAGACGATGACCCCAAGGAAATGCGATCCACGGGGCATACCGATGATGCAATGTCGGGGCTGGACGAGCCAAGGCGCACGGTCGCGATCGCATCCGTGCTGGCTGCCATGGTGCTCGTGGTGCTGGACGCGGCCATTGCAAACGTCGCTCTGCCGACGATTGCACGATCGCTGCGTGTGACGCCAGCCATGTCGGTCTGGGTCATCACCGCCTACCAGACCGCCCTCTTGATGGCCCTGCTGCCCTGCGCTGCGCTCGGGGAAAGCTTGGGCTATCGCCGGGTTTTCACTGTGGGGGTTGCGCTGTTCACTGGAGCGTCCGTGTTGTGCGCATTGTCACCGTCCCTGCCTTGGCTCGTCGCGGCCCGCTTCCTCCAGGGGCTCGGGGGCGCCGCCGTCATGGCGCTCGGCGTCGCGCTGCTGCGCGTCGTGGTTCCACATCGGCGGCTCGGCACCGCTATCGGCTGGAACGCCCTTGCCGTGGCGGTGTCGTCTGCCGCCGGTCCGGCGATCGGCGCGGCAGTCCTATCAGCCGCAAACTGGCCCTGGCTCTTCGCCGTCAACCTACCCTTGGGTGTGTTGGTGCTACTCGCCACCCGCGCGCTACCGGCTGTCGGCGGGACGGCACGTCGGCTTGACCTGTTCAGTGTAGCGTTGAATGCCGGAGCCTTTGCGTCATTGGTCATTGGCGCGGAACTGCTTCCAACCAGACCGGCGCTGGCTGCCGTCCTGTTCGCCGCAGCAGCCCTTGAGATGGTGGCGCTGGCTCGGCGTGAAATGCCGAAGGAGGCACCACTGATCCCGCTCGACTTGCTCCGCGCCGATTCATTCCGCTTTTCGGTGATCGCCTCGGCTTGTTGTTTTGCTGGGCAGACCGCGGGCATGGTTGCGATACCTTTTTACCTGCAGCACGAGCTTGGGCAGGACACGTTGATAGCCGGGCTTTATATGACGGCCTGGCCGTTGACCGTGGCTATCGCCGCCCCGTTCGCCGGCCGTCTCGCGGACCGCGTGTCGACAGCCTGGCTTAGTGCCGTGGGCGGTTTGTGTCTCGCGACTGGGCTCGGGGCTGCCGCACTGTGGCCGCTGAAGGGCGACCCCCTGCTGCTCGTGCCGCTTACCATGCTGTGTGGCCTCGGTTTCGGCCTCTTTAATGTGGCCAACAACCGCAACATGTTCCTCTCGGCACCAAACGAGCGGAGTGGCGCCGCGGGAGGTATGCAGGGCACCGCCCGGTTGTTTGGGCAAACCGCTGGTGCGGTGATCATGACCCTGCTCTTTACCCTAACATCCACCGATGCAGCGCCTCAGATCGGTCTTGGGATCGGAGCGGTGTTGACGTTTGTGGCAGGCCTCGTGAGCACGCTGAGGATCAGTCCGATGTCGCCGCGCTAACCGGTATGCGAGTCACGTTCGCAGTCGCGGCGATTCTGATCGTCGTCACGCTCGCCATCCCGGTTGGAACTTACCGCCGCACATTGCGCAATCGGACACTTGCTCTGGGAGTGGTGAATTAATTCGGATTTCATACATGCAGGCACCGTAATTCGTGAGGAGAGCACCGGCTTTAGAGTGCCAGCAGACCCTCAAATCAAAAGTAGCGTATGTCTACTTTAGGTCGCAAGCAGCCAATACAGTACGCAATCAAATGCCGCATAACAACGCGATGCAGGGGACGCGCAGAACAGCAGCCTCATGCTTTACAGGCTTGGTCTCCGCGAGCACCTGAACGAGGATGTTGAGCCTACGCTTCGCATCCGTCTCTATAAATCCAAGCTCGTTCAATTTATTCCTCAAAGTCGCTCGGGAGGATCGTGGCCGCCGCTGACCGGATGAATCGGGACCCAACTTGCCGAGCATGCTGACGTGGTTCCCCCAACGCCGCCCGCTGCTGCTGACGCGTGCATCAGCGCCCTGCTGAGTCTCGCCGCAGCGAAGTCACGAGGCCCGCTCCCAGCGGGTGGCACAGACTGTTCGACGCTCCGTTCGACCATTGGTCGGAACGGAGCTAGTTTCTGTGCCAAGCGTGGCTGAGCGTGAAGGCGAGCCAGCAGGGCGCTGGCAAGAGCGGAAGCAGCAGCGGGCGGCGATCCTAGGCTTTTGTTTTCATCTCGGCAGAGGACTCTGACTCGGCGGCTTCGCCACCTTCTTCTTCGACCGGTTGTTCTTCCTCCGGCACATCGAACCAGGACACGACCATCTCGTCCCACCAGGCTTCATCGATCTCTTTCCCGGGATCGGTGCCAAGAAACGAAACCTCATCCTTCGTAA
>JAUSMA010000047.1 GCA_030645475.1 Nitrospirota bacterium | reverse complement strand
GTGAATATCGGGACGATCGGACATGTGGACCACGGCAAGACGACGTTGACCGCGGCCTTGACCAAGGTGAGCGCGGATAAGGGTATGGCCAAGTTCATCAGCTACGACGAAGTGGCGAAGGCGAGCGAAAGCCAGGGTCGGCGCGATGCGTCCAAGATTATGACGATTGCCATCAGTCACGTGGAGTACGAGACGGCCAATCGCCACTATGCCCATGTGGATTGCCCGGGCCACGCCGACTACGTCAAGAATATGATCACCGGCGCCGCGCAGATGGATGGCGCGATCCTCGTCGTCAGTGCGGCAGACGGTCCGATGCCCCAGACGCGGGAGCATATCCTCTTGGCCCGGCAGGTGGGGGTGCCTTACATCGTGGTGTTCCTGAACAAGGCCGACAAGATCGATGACGCCGAACTCTTGGAGTTGGTCGAGCTCGAAGTGCGGGAGCTCTTGACGAAGTACGGTTTCCCGGGCGACAAGACCCCCATCATTCATGGCTCAGCCTTGAAGGCGATGGAGGGGGATCAGGGACCGCTCGGTGTGCCGTCGATTCTCAAGCTGTTGGAAGCGGTCGATACCTACATTCCGACGCCGGAGCGTCCGATCGATAAGCCATTCTTAATGCCGATCGAAGACGTGTTCACCATCAGCGGTCGTGGGACCGTCGTGACGGGGCGTGTCGAGCGCGGGATCGTCAAGGTGGGGGATGAAATCGAGATCGTGGGCTTGCGGCCGAACCAGGTCACGATTGTGACCGGGGTGGAGATGTTCCGGAAGGTACTTGATGAGGGGCAGGCGGGCGATAACGTCGGCGTCTTGCTGCGGGGCACGAAGAAGGAAGATGTGGAGCGTGGGATGGTGCTGTCGAAGCCGAAGAGCATCACGCCGCATACGAAGTTTAAGGCGGAGATCTATGTGTTGGCCAAGGAGGAAGGCGGGCGGCATACGCCGTTCTTCAACGGCTACCGGCCCCAGTTCTACTTCCGGACGACCGACGTCACGGGGATTATGACGTTGAATCCGGGCGTGGAGATGGTCATGCCGGGCGATAATGTGAGTGTGACGGGTGAGCTGATTAGCCCGATCGCGATGGATCAAGGGCTGCGGTTCGCGGTGCGCGAGGGCGGCAAGACTGTCGGTTCTGGCGTCGTCACCGAAATTCTGGCGTAA
>JAUSMA010000046.1 GCA_030645475.1 Nitrospirota bacterium | reverse complement strand
CGACTCTGAAGAATTCGCGCTTCTGCGTCATGTCGTCAGCAACCTTTCATACGCCCGGCTCAGGATCCATCCATGCATGATCGAGTAGAACAAAGAGAAGCGAGTCCTTCCGAATTATAGCAGGCCCTCGATAGCCCCCAGGGCACCGGCGTTGAGCCACCGCCTGGCGGCTAGAGTTTGTGGGCGAGAACCAAATGGGTCTCTGCTATAATCTGCCCGACCACCAGCAGATCTTTCAACAAATTCAAGCCGTTGGAATGGCATAATGCCAACCGCTCACCGCGACGATCCCACGCTCGCACGACTGCTCATCCTTGATGAGCTCTTCGACCTTTCTCTCTACAAAGCTCTGCGGGATATTTCGGCGGATGCGGATGCCAAGAATACACTGGATGAATTAGTGCTGATCGAAACCAGACACCTGGCTTTCTGGCAAAAATTCTTCGACATGAAGTTGGAACGCCTCAACCTGGGGCGTCGGCTGAAGCTATGGTGCTTTATATGGCTCTGCCGCCTGTTCGGTTCCACCGCGGTCCATCTCGTCCTGGAAGCCATCGAAGTCTACGGGGTCAGAAAGTATCTCGCCCTCTGGAATTCCTACCAGGATCAACCCCTGGGTGAAGCACTCAAGGGGATTCTGCAAGACGAGTTCAAACATGAGGATGTGCTCGTCACGAAACTAACCGAGCGGAAAATCAATCCCGAAAAGATCCGCAATATCTTCTTGGGCCTCAACGACGGTTTAGTGGAAATCCTCGGTGCAGTCAGCGGGTTTTTCGGCGCCTTTGGCGACGCCGTGACCGTCTTAATCGCCGCCTCGACCACCGCTGTGGCCGGTGCACTGTCGATGGCAGCCGGGGCGTTTCTTGCACTGAATTCAGAAAAAGAAGTGCGCGCCATGGAGGCGGCGAAGAAACGATTCCTTGGAGAGGAGACCGGCTCAGCAGAGATGCAGGAACAGCCGTTAACGTCAGCGTTATTTGTCGGTAGCGCCTATGTCATCGGCGCATTGGTTCCCGTGCTCCCCGTACTTTTCGGCGCGAAGGACGCGCTAGTGTCCGTCCTGACGGCGGGGACCATGGTCATCCTCGTGTCGTCGATTCTCGCGTTCTTGTCTGGGATGGAGATGAAACGCCGGATTCTGCTGAATCTCGTGATCATCACCGTCGCGGTGAGCGTGAGTTATGCGATTGGGTTGGCGGCGAAACAGATCTGGGGGATTGCGGTGTAGCAGGCCGCTGAAAAAGTCCGCCCGCTTCGTTCTCGCATCGTTCAGACCCTCAACGTACCCCAAGGGTACGCCTCGGCCCTTCACTCGCTGCGGCCTTGCTGGACGGCCTTTTTGAGCGGCCAGCCGAGAGCCTATCTTAGCGGCTGTGGACCATGGGCAACTCGCGCGACC
>JAUSMA010000045.1 GCA_030645475.1 Nitrospirota bacterium | reverse complement strand
CACAAAGCCTCTGAGCTCGAGCTCTGGAACGATTTAATGCTGACGCGCGGGCCGAGCAGCCCGGAGAAACAACAGTACTTCAACCAGCTCAGAGACGCCGTCGATCCCTCCCGCACCGACCTCACCGCCTGGTCAGACCTTCAAGACTTAGAAGAAGGCCGAGCCATTCCGCGAAGGCCATAGCGCTTATTCACACCTCGCGAGTACAATAGCTTTTGATTGCGCCAAGAGCGTTGATGCAGAGGTTCACGGCATTGGGAAAATGATGCAGGCCTCCCCGACAATCATACATCTCATCAAATGGCCGCTTCTCACGATGGCACTTTCGCTAGCGGCCTGTGGGAGCATCGATCCTGGAGCAACATACCTGGCGACAAATGGGACAGGCGAGATACTTCGAACCAGGACGACCGTTGGGACAACAGCCCCCGCCGGCTGCCCCACAACCACTGTCTCGGTTCCGACTAGCCCAAATGGACTCACCGTCACGTACCGGGAGCCCGCCACCAATGCGACCGGTTCTCCGCTCACCAATCTCCTGCTGACCTCCATCTATCTCAGCTCGCCTAAGGGCCAGACCCAGGTCATTCGGATATGGACGAACGACCCCCGAGGGGGAGGAACCATCACCATTCGAAATATCATTCCAGCTGCGCCTCAAGTCAGAATCTGCGTGACCGCCACGAACATTGCCGGGCAAGAATCAGCCCCTGTGTCTCAGCCCCAGCCAAAATAAAGTCACTCCACGCGAAATCCTCAACTCCCCTTTGAAGATCAGACTCGCAATCTAAGCCTCGCACTATTCGCGGCCTGAATAGATCACTCCGGGAAAGCACTTCATCCCAACCATCGCTTTGCCCAGGGAAGTCCCTTCAGCCACAGTCGCATACCCGCACCAGCAACCTTGATCCCCGTAATGGCAACAGTGCTACCTCCTGCCGACCACATCAACGGAGAAGAAGGGAAAGGAACCTTTAGAAATGATGCCGGTCGTCCGATAAGGAAGGACGAGCGACAGACTCCCGCTGCCCGATGCATCCATTCAGATGACTCGGCAGTTGGCGCACAGACAAATACATCTCAGGAACTCACATAGATGAAACGAGTGGTGATCGAGGAACTCTTGCCGGATATGATCCTGGTCAAACCCGTGACCAATGCCAACGGACTTCCCATCGTGGCAGTCGGGACTATACTCGACGCGCCCATGATCGAGCGCCTCCAACGGATGGGAACGACCTCAGTCTATGTGGAGGGCGATGCAGGGGGCGCCGGCGGAAAAACGCTGACGGAGCTTGAGGCTGAACTCGATCATCGGTTCCGGCATGTCACGCAAGATCCTATCCAACAACTCATCCTCAAGACTCTCCGGACACATTTGCATGCCACGCATAGCACCGCCTTGGTGACAGAGGGACCTGCAACAGCATGACCACATTCAATCCGACGGACTTGCGCAACCGGATCGAGAAACTCGGAGATCTGCCGACGCTCCCCCATGTCGTGCAGCGGCTCGCCGCCATGATCGGCAGCCCGACGGTCT
>JAUSMA010000044.1 GCA_030645475.1 Nitrospirota bacterium | reverse complement strand
TAGTCACTCTGATGAATGTCTCGTATCTCGAACCGGTCGGCAATGGCCTGACTATTTACACTGAATCAATGGTTAATCACAGGAGGAATCACGTGCAACCAAGAATGCTAGAGACACGCACACTCAGGTCTATAGGGATGGCGTTAGGGCTGGGAGCCGTCCTTATCGGTGGGCAGCCCACTATGAGCCTTGGGGCCGAGCCGCCGATTTCGACTCAGACGGTGCAGGAGCGGCTGGACTCCTTAGAGAAGAAAGTCGATGCGCCGGGGATCTGGAAGACGCTGGGGTTCAAGGCGTCCGGGTTTGTGGATGTGGCCTATACCCACAATTTCAACAATCCCAACACCAACCTCAATCAACTGCATATCTTCGACACCAACGCGAACGCCTTTATGCCGCACTTAGCGCAACTCATGCTGGAACGGCCGGCAGATGCGGGCGGCAACGGCATGGATCGGGCGGGCTTTCGCGCGCGGCTCAATTTTGGGACCGATGCCCGGGTGACGCGGGCTCGCACGAATTTCCAACCAGGCACGAGTAACAACGAGTTGGATTTTCAAGAGCTCTATGCTGAGTATATCGTCCCGGTCGGCAACGGCCTGAAGATTCAAGCGGGGAAGATCAACACGTTAATCGGGTATGAAGTGATCAACAGTTTCGAGAACCCGAACTTTTCAAGGACCTTCATGTTCGGCTTGGGACAGGCCTTCACGACGACCGGTGTCCGCGCCACCTATACGTTCAATCCTCTCGTGACCGCGTCGATTGGCGTGATCAATGGCTGGGACAACGTGGACGACAACAACAAGAGCAAATCGTTCGAGTGGCTCCTGGCCCTGACGCCGCATGAGCGAGTCGGCGTGAGCTTCTACGGGTCCTACGGCGCGGAACAATCGAACAGCCAAGGGGCCGCGCCTGCCGTCACGGGGGCCGATCCCACAGCCAAGCGGACGGTGGTGGGGTCGATCATGACGTTGAAAGCGACCGACAAGGACACGATCATCCTGGAGCCCTATTACGGGAACGAGGGCAATGCCAGCACGGTGAAGGCAGCGGGTAATGCCAGATGGAACGGCTTGGGTGCCTATCTCATCCATGACTTCAACGATCAATGGAGTGCCCGGATTCGTGGCGAGATCTTCGAGGATGCGGGCGGCGCCAGGACCTGTACCGGAGGCGTGAATTTCGCGGGCGGCGCCAATACCTGTGTGGGCTCACCCTATGGTGGTGCCGCGGGCGTGGGTGGTGTTCCTCAGACCCTCTGGGAGAACACCTTTACGCTCCAGTACAAGCCCTTCCCCTCGCTGATTACGCGGACGGAGTTCCGGTACGACAAGTCCGACAAGAACGTGTTTCTCTATGGCAGCCAAGCGGTGAATCACCAGGAGACGCTCTCGTTCCAAGTGGTCTACTTGTTCTGAGCGAGACGTGTTTCACGGGGTCGAGGGGAGATGCGTACGAGCATGTATGCAACCAAAGATCGACCGCATAGTGTCCCGTGCCGCAGGGGCTGGGACAGTGTCACAACGGCCACGGTGGCGTGCGGGTTGTCGTCGCTGTCGATAAGGCATCGTCGACAGACTGTCGAATCAGGAGAAAACTGTTCCGGATGCTCCGCAGTCTTTACACCGTTTTTACATCCTGCAGTCTATTGTGAAAGTAGACAAGTAGAGAAAGACATATTGGACAATAATTTCTTTGTCGGCAATTGAGGAGCATGCACATGGATCTCATGTATCTGACCATCGCCGCCACGTTTTTTCTGCTAACCGGCTGGCTCATCTCGGCGCTGGAGCGACTATAAAGGGGGACGGCTATGAATGCGATGTACGTGCTCGGTGGAATACTGTCGTTGGGATTGTTGGTGTATCTCATGATCGCGTTGCTTAAACCGGAGTGGTTCTGATGACGATCAACGGACTGGTTCAAATCGGACTCTACTTTGTCGTGCTGCTCGCGCTGGTGAAGCCGGTGGGTTGGTATATGGCCCGAGTGTACGAAGGCCAACCCTGTGGGCTTGACCGGGTGGTGGGCCCTCTTGAGCGGCTGCTCTATCGCCTCTGCGGAGTGCGGTGCACCGAGGAGATGAGTTGGAAGACGTATGCCGTCGCGATGCTTCTGTTCAACGGCGCCGGGCTCTTGGCCCTCTATGCGTTACAGCGCTGGCAGGGATTCTTCCCCTTCAATCCGCAGGGATTTGGCGCCGTGGCTCCCGATCTCGCGTTCAACACCGCCGCGAGTTTCGTGACTAACACGAACTGGCAGGCCTATGGAGGCGAAGCGACGTTGAGTTATCTCACTCAAATGCTCGGGCTCACGGTCCAGAATTTCGTGTCTGCGGCGACAGGGATGGCGATTCTGGTCGCGCTGATTCGCGGCTTGGCGCGCCGGACCTCGGAGACCATCGGGAATTTCTGGGTCGATCTGACCCGCAGCACCCTCTACATCCTGCTGCCGTTGTCGGCCATCCTCGCGCTGATTCTCGTCTCGCAGGGGACGGTTCAGACCTTTGGGTCCTATCACACGGCGACGCTGGCCCAGCCCGTGACGTATGACAAGCCGCTTACCGATGCCGCGGGGCAGGCCATCCTGGACGAGAAGGGGCAACCGAAGACGGAATCAACAACAGGGGTCGAGCAAATCCTGGCCGTCGGGCCGGCCGCATCGCAGGTCGCGATCAAGCATCTGGGGACCAACGGCGGCGGGTTCTTTAATGCCAATGCGGCCCATCCGTACGAAAGTCCAACACCCCTGACGGACTTTCTCCTCCTTCTCGCCGAGACCATGATCGCTGCATCCTTGACCTATACGTTCGGCAAGATGGTCGGCGACACGCGTCAGGGTTGGGCGCTCCTTGCCGCGATGCTCAGCGTGTTAGCCCTCTTCAGTCTCGGGGCCTATTGGGCGGAGTCGGCGGGAAATCCCCGTATTGCCGCGCTAGGGATCGATCAGGCCGCCGGCAACGCGCAGCCCGGTGGCAATATGGAGGGCAAGGAAGTCCGCTTCGGCGTCGCCCGCTCGGCGCTCTTCGCCACGGCGACGACTGCGACCTCGACCGGCGCCGTGAACTCGATGCACGATTCCTTCACCCCGCTCGGTGGTTTGGTGCCGCTCTTCATGATGCAATTCGGCGAGGTGATTTTGGGCGGAGTCGGCTCCGGCCTCTACGGCATGGTGGTCTTTGCGATCATCGCCGTCTTCGTGGCCGGCTTGATGGTGGGACGCACGCCGGAATATCTGGGCAAGAAGATCGAACCCTATGAGATGAAGATGGCCTCCCTGTTGATTCTGATCATGCCGATGGTGGTCCTCGGTTTCACGGCAGTGGCGTCGGTGACGGGCGTCGGCACCAGCTCGATTTTGAATCCGGGACCCCATGGGTTCAGCGAGATGCTCTATGCCTATAGTTCGATGTGGAATAATAACGGCATCGCGTTCGGTGGACTGAATGTCAACACACCC
>JAUSMA010000043.1 GCA_030645475.1 Nitrospirota bacterium | reverse complement strand
ATGCCCGCGCACCTCGTGGGGCATATTCAACAGGTTCCCAAGGAATGGAATGGTGCGGCTCTGATGGACGCGGTCGATGGGCTGCTTACCTATCACGGAACTGCGGGGGTTGAGTTCGCGGCAGTGGCGAAGCCGGTTCTGGTAGCAGACAAAGGTTGGTATCATGAACTGGGGATTGCCAAATGGCCACGATCGAGAGAGGAGTATCTTCAAAGTCTTGCCACTGAATGGTGGAAGGACGTGGATATTTCAGAAACATCGAGGCGAGCGCAAATTCTTGCCGGGTGGCATTTTTGTCGTCCCTCGTGGCAGGGGGGCTTCATTCTTGAGGATGATCCCGTGCAGAGTCCGATTTATGAAACGCTCCCTGATCTTTGGTCCAAGAATCAGGAAGTCATTGCAAGGGAATTAAGGACCATCCGTGATTGGGTTGCTTCCTCTCATAGGCATTACCACACATATAAGATGGGTCTCGCCAAAGAATTTTCCGCATGACATGCGCTGTGAGCAAATCTGGGGAAAGCCCTGTATTGCCGGTATCTTCAGCTGGTAGAGACGGACACAGTCGTGGTCGATGCAAGGTAACTCGAAACTATAAAGGTATATACCAGGATGGCCGTGAGAATTGAATCGCTCCCCCAGGAACGCCTTATCGAGGCGGTTTCGCCATATCTGAAGGCTATAATTCCCCAGGCAAGTTTGGAAGGGCGTGCACTCTGTCGTTCACGTCGTCGCGGGACGCTGGTGTCAACAATTCAGCTAGGACTTCAGCAAATCATTCGCTTCAAGAGGGAACGGTCTCAGGAGTCTACCGAGAGGCACTATTCTGATTCCTATGCCGACACCGGGGTAGAGGCCTTTGATGCTTGTCTGGCATCCACGGCTCGCTCAAACCCCTTCAAGCTAGGCAACGAAAGCTTATTGGTCTTACCTCCCAGTGGGCTTTACGCCGCCTATCTTGCAACTCTTTCGGATGTCGTTGGTCAGCTCAAGCCATCTTCGATCTGTGAAGTAGGATTCGGCTCCGGCAAGAACCTCATTTATCTGGCGCCGCGTTTTTCTGACATGCCGTTCTGCGGGTACGAGCTGACACATGAGGGAGTTGCTGTGGCCAAGAGTCTCCAGGAGAGACAAAGCCTTCCGCCGAATTTGGCAAAGCTTGTTGGCCGGAATGATGTGACAGCGATGGAGGCAGTGCGTCGGATTGATTTTCGTCAGGGCAACGCGAAGTGTTTATCGGCTCCTGACAAATCGTTCGATCTCACATTTACCGTGTTGGCACTTGAGCAAATGTGGCCAATTCTCCCTCAGGTGCTCGCAGAGATTCGAAGAGTCACTTGTCGATACGTCGTGTTTCTTGAAGCCTTCCGCGAAGCCAATGACTGGCTGGGCTACTTGAATCTTTTGGTCCGAAACTACTTTCGGGCGGACCTGAGGATGATGCAAGCAGCCGGATTTGCTCCCATCGCACTTTTTCGACAGCTGCCACTTAAGCACACACATGGTGTGGCCATGTTAGTTGCCGAAGTGGTGCCCGCCCCATCCCCAAATGCCAAAGTTCATTGATATGCCGAACGGACCTCATTTCCAGGGGAAGCTCCTTGAAATTCTTCCTCGGGGGCTGCGACTCCTGACAGAGCCTGAGCGCAGGAGGGCTATCCTGCTCAGTGTGCTCGTTTCCCTGACTGAAGTTGTGCAGGTTGTGGCCATGCTTCTGGTTTTGCCGGTTGTCGGAATTGTTGTGGAGCCTGATCTGTTGCAGAGTCATAGGGCAATGCAGCTCTTGCACGAAATCTTAGGTAGTCTGCCGGTAGAGCAATTCGTTTTCCTGCTTAGCGGTACTGCGCTCTTCTGTATAGCCGTTGGGCAGGCTGGGAATCTTTCCGTTCAGTCTGCGATCGAAGTTTTTGTATCCCGCATCCAGACGCGACTGGCACACGAGTTGTTAGGCGAAACGATCGCGGCTCCATACCCGTGGTTTCTTGAGAGAAATGCGGCCCAATTGGTTCGGCTGTTCCACAATGACATTGCCCTCTGGGGACGAGATTGTATTGGGAATATGCTGCGAGTGCTGACCCATGGACTCACCATCCTTGCTGGGGTGGTCGTGGTGATGGCCACGGCTCCAGTAGGAGGCGTTATCGCGCTTGCCATGGTCGCTGTGCTCGCGTATGGGATTCTGTGGGTCATACGACCATCGATCATCAAGTGGACAAATACAAAACGACAGGCAGCCGATCAGGCGATGATCATGGAAACCCAGATTCTGTCCGGTGTGAAAGATATCAAGGTCAATGGTGGAGAAGGATATTTTCTCCAATTATTCAAAGATTCTTATGGCCTAATGAGCCATGCCTCTGCTCGGGGGGTGATTCTGGGGCAGTTACCGACCTCCCTCTTGCTGCTCGTGGGGCAGTCCAGTCTCTTGCTCGTGGTGCTTATTCTCTGGAAGTCAGGCAGCCGGGGAGGGGAGATCGCCTCCCAGATGGCTCTCATCGTCTTGGTCACCTCGCGTGTGGTGCCGGCAGTCACTCGACTTTCCGCGACTATGACTTCGCTACTCAATGCGATACCGTGGGTGGAGGGCATTCTTACCTTACGGCACAGCATTCTGGAAGCTTCTCGGACTGTGACACCTGTTGGTAGAGTGATGCCCGTTCCTCTAGCTTGGCGGGATATCCGCTTCGACAGTGTGAGTTTTAGTTACAGCGGCACTGAACGACCGGTGCTGGCAGATTTGTCGATCGCTCTGGAACGCGGGCGATCCTACGGGTTGATCGGGGCCTCGGGTGCGGGGAAAAGCACCTTCGTCGATCTCCTGCTGGGGCTACAGACGCCGATCAGTGGAGACATTCTGATCGATGGGCAGCCGCTCAGGTCACTTGATACTCGAACCTGGCAGCGACGAATTGGTTATGTGTCCCAGTCGCCCTATTTCACAGACGACACGATCATGGCAAATGTTGCCTTCGGGGTCACAGATGCCATGATTGATGAGCCTTGGGTCGAGGAATGTCTAAGGATGGCGGGTTTGCAAGACTTTGTTGCCGGGTTGCCGGAGAGAGTGCGGACCAGGCTGGGGGATCGTGCCGTGAGAATCTCCGGCGGGGAGCGGCAGCGGATCGCTATTGCACGCGCTCTGTACCGGCGGCCTGACATATTGCTGCTGGATGAAGCCACTGGCGCGCTGGATTCTACGACTGAGCAGGTGATCATTCGTTCGTTGGAAGAACTTCGAGGCCGGATTACTATGGTCATTATCTCCCATAGAATGAGTGCCGTGTCGACCTGTGATCAGGTGCTGTTGCTCGATGCCGGGCGCGTAACCATGCACGGGACTTATTCCGACGTGCTGCGGCAACATCCGGCCAGCGCATGATCCGATTTCACAACGTGGAAGGTGTGGAGTATGTCGTTTTGTACGTCGTTCAGAATTGATGCCCGGGAGGTCGGCGACGGTGCTCCTGTGTTTATCATTGCAGAAGGGGGACTCTCCCATTTTGGCGACATGGAACTTGCCCGCCAACTGGTTAATCTGGCAGCAGATGGTGGAGCCGATGCGTTCAAGACACAGTTCTTCGATGTAGAGGCGTTGATTGCGCGACGTGCACAGGATTGGCGGGAGCGTCTGCGCCCGCGCAATCTGACATTTGTGCAAGCGCGGGAACTAAAGGATTTGTGTAGCCGACGCGGGCTTATTTTCCTTGCAACGGCGCACGATGAAACCCGTATCCGTTGGCTTCAGGATCTCGACGTGCCTGCGGTGAAGGTCGGCTCTGGAGAACGGAACAACCCGGCCTTTCTCTCGAAGCTGGCCTCAATAGGCAAGCCCATGATCGTTTCAACCGGAATGTACGGCGAATCGGACGTGCAAGAGGCTATCGAAGCATGTGCGGTTGCAGGTTGCCAGGAACTCGCGCTATTACATTGCGTGACGTCCTATCCCACCCCTTCCGATCAGGTGAACTTGGCGGCTATGGGCCGATTGAGTGAGATTTTTCTGGGGCCTGTCGGATACTCGGATCACACGGAGGATAACGTGGCTGTCTTGGCGGCCGTTGCCCGAGGAGCGGCGATTATTGAAAAGCATATTACGATTCTGCGCAATGTGCCCAATGCGCAAGACTGGAAAGTTTCTGCCGGGCCGGAGAATTTTGCGCAATTGGTGTCTGACATCCGACGCGTAAAGGGAATGATCGGGCATGGGAGAAAGGAACCTGCTCCCTGCGAGCGAGAGGGAGCC